>JAENVX010000062.1 GCA_016650355.1 Bacteroidia bacterium
GGGGTGAATGTTCCTCCCGAAGCATTGTATTTAATGAGCGTAAAATATCCGAAGTCAATATTTTTGAAAGTAAAATCAAAACTTTAGGCCATTTCCCTTCTCTTTGGAGAAGGTGGCCAAAGGCCGGATGAGGTAGAGGTTATGGAGAAAGAAAAAGTAAGTAGCGGTAACATAATTGATTTTAAAGTCTTAAAAAGGATTTTTCAATTTGTAGAACCTTATCGTGGCAGGTTTTTTCTAATCATCATGCTCACGCTTCTTCTTGGGGTGCTGACTCCCATCCGTCCCTATTTGATTCAATACACCTTAGACGAACATGTTCAGTATGATAATTACTGGAGCATGGTGAACATAATGTTGTTGATTTTTGGATTGCTGGTGGTTCAATCGGTCGTTCAATATTTTCACACCTACATTTCAGGCAGGATTGCGCAATATGTTATCCGAGACATTCGAATAAAGCTATATGAGCATCTTATTAGTCTTCGGTTAAGATTTTTTGATAAAACACCCATTGGCCGTTTAGTTACACGAACGATATCAGATGTCGAAACTTTGTCAGATGTTTTTAGCGAGGGATTGGCCGCCATGGCCAGCGACCTGCTTCAAATCGTTTTCATTCTGGCGTTTATGTTTTTTACTGATTGGCGACTCGCATTGGTAAGTTTGTCAACGATTCCATTGATGCTCCTGTCCACATACATCTTCAAAGAAAAAATTAAGGTGGCCTTCAATGATGTGCGCAATGCAGTTTCAAATCTTAACGCATTTGTTCAGGAACACCTTACAGGGATGGGTATGGTTCAGATTTTCGGAAGTCAAAAAAAGGAATTTGAAAAGTTTAGGGAGATCAACAAGGACCACCTAAATGCTAATTTAAGGTCAGTAACCTATTACTCAATTTATTTTCCGGTAGCAGAAATAATTGCAGCCATGGGCATTGGCCTGTTGGTATGGTATGGAGCAAAAGGCGTGATCAATCAACAAGTAACGGGGATCACACTTGGCAAACTCACTGCTTTTATCATGTATATCCAGCTTTTCTTTCGGCCCATTCGGATGATTGCTGACCGTTACAACACCTTGCAAATGGGTATTGTAAGTTCATCTCGGATCATCAATCTGTTGGATGATAATACAGATATAATGAAAAATGGAACATATGCTCCGAAGGAAATTAAAGGTGAGGTTTCTTTTGATCATGTGTGGTTTGCATACAACGATGCGGACTATGTGTTGAAAGATATTACAATTGAAATAAAGTCTGGCGAAACCGTTGCTATGGTGGGTGCCACAGGTGCTGGCAAATCTTCTATTATTAATTTGCTCAGCCGCTTTTATGAAATCAACAGAGGCACAATAAAAGTAGATGGTATAGACATAAGTGAGTTCGATCTTGTTGCCCTACGTAAGAATATTGGAGTAGTGCTCCAAGATGTATTTCTATTTTCCGACACAATTCGTAATAACATTACGCTTGGCGATCCGGGAGTGACAGATGAAATGATTCTACATGCTGCTGATCTTGTTGGCGCTCGCAAATTTATTGAAAGGCTGCCCGGTGGCCTTGATTACAATGTCATGGAACGAGGGGCAACCATTTCGGTAGGTCAGCGGCAGTTGCTCTCCTTCATACGTGCTATGGTTTATGATCCTAAAATTTTGGTGCTAGATGAGGCCACCTCATCTGTGGATAGTGAAGCGGAGGAAATGATACAACAGGCAATTGAAAAAATGATGACAAACCGCACAGCTATAGTTATCGCACACCGACTTTCCACCATCCAAAAAGCCAACAAAATTATTGTACTTGACAAGGGTGAAATCAAGGAAATAGGCCGCCATGAAGACCTTTTGGAGTTGGAAGGGGTTTATTCACAATTGCATAAAATGCAATACAAGGAACTGGTCTGAGAATTATTTTTTGTAAGACTGTTCAAAATCGCACAAATCATAAAAGGCTTATATTTGCTCTAATGCCATTCGCGAAAACTATACTGCTTCTTTTTTTCTTGTTGCCGGGTACCGGACTGACTGCGCAGGTTACAAAAAGTGCAGTAAGCAGCAGGTTTCGCGTACCTACTGTTTCGAAGGGTAAGGCGCGGATAATGTGTCCAATTTTTCATGAGAGCAGATATCCGTATAAAGGGATAGGGCTTAAGTTCGGAGATCCATTTGCACTTAGCTATAAATTCTATCCCAACAAGAATTGGGCTTTTGCTGTAGATGCAGGCAAGGCTTCGAGCGGCCTTTATAATAAATATTACCGTTCTGTTTTTAAAGGGTATTTGCCAGATACTTTATCCGGAGAGCAAACCATTTCTTATTTGGCACACAAAGTAAACAGCGACTGGTTATTAGAGGCTAAATTCCTTTACCAATGGGATGCGGAAAAAATTTCAAAGGGTCTTCAATTGTATGCAGGTTTGGGCTGGCAGTGGAGAGCGACAAATATTACATATGATTACTTATATGAAGATGGATTTTTTGAAAACAAATTTGGCAAGTTTACGGAGAGCCGATTTACCTACGGTCCAGTTGTCATACTAGGGTTTGAGTATTCGTATTTCTCGCTCCCTATTTCAGCATTTATTGAAATTGAAGGCTATACAGACGCCCTTATTGATCCAGGCTATAAACGTTTTCAGGGCGGGGTAGGTCTTCGTTATGTTTTTTAATGTATTGAACTCAAAAAATAGCAACAAGTGTCTTACAACTCTTCCTGTACCACGCTTGTGGTATCTTGTGTTCCTTCATCACTTTGCATCTGCTTTTCAAAGAGTTCGCGATAAGTGCCAGCTTTGGCAAATAAACTTTCATGCGTTCCCTCTTCTACTAACACGCCATCGTTCAACACAATAATTTTATTGGCAAGCTTAGCCGAAGAAACCCGATGTGAAATAATTATACTCGTGCGCCCTAGCATGATTTTTTTCATGCTGTTTAGAATCGTGTTTTCGGTTTTGGTATCCACAGCCGAAAGAGCATCATCCAGAAGTAGTATTTTGGGCTCACGAATAATGGCCCGCGCTATTGAAACACGTTGTTTTTGCCCGCCCGATAAAGTGATGCCTCGTTCGCCAACACGAGTATTGAAGCCATTTGGGAAGTTGATAATATTTTGATGAACATCAGCATCCTTTGAAGCCTGAATGATCTTATCCTCATCAACAGTTTCTAGGCCAAAGGCAATATTGTTATAGATGGTATCGCTGAAAAGAAAAACGTCTTGTGGTACAAATCCCATTTGGCTACGAAGATTGGTAAGATCATAATCTTTGATTGGAACATCATCGATAAACACTTCTCCGTCTGTTACATCATACATACGCGATACTAGATTAGAAATAGTACTTTTTCCCGATCCGGTAGTTCCAATAATGGCGAGCGAATCACCTGGATTAATCTCAAAAGAAATATTTTTTAGTGCATGTATTCCAGTATCGGGATATACAAATGATACATTTTTGAACTCGATCTTTCCTGTTATTTCAATAGATAAATTCTTTTCGGAAACAATGTCTGTTTTAGTTGTAAGAAACTCATTTATCCTTTTTTGTGAGGCCTCTGCTCGCTGTACCTGGCTACTCGTCCAGCCAAGTGAGGTTACGGGCCAGGTAAGAAGGTTTACATAAATGATGAACTCTGCAATATTGCCAAACGTGAGTGATCCATTAATTACTTCAACGCTTCCAGCATAAACAGTTAAAATAGTACTCAAGCCAATTAACCCACCGATCAATGGAAAGAACAATGATTGCACGCGGGTGAGCGTTAGCGATTGATTTTTGTATTCATTACTCTCCTTTGAAAAATTGGCAACAGACTCCTTTTCACGTGTAAATGACTTCAACACTCGTATTCCTGAAAACGCCTCTTGAACAAATGTGCTCAGTCTTGATTGGCTTTTCTGAATTTGTTCAGAATGGTATTCAATAATATTGTTTACATAGAAAATACTAAGGGAAAGGATTGGTAATGGCATTAAGGCAAACCAGGTAAGTTTGGCGCTGATGCTGAACATAATCGGAATCAACATGAAAAATAGCGTAACAAGTTGGAGCCCGTACATGATTGAAGGTCCGAGGTACATTCGCACGCGGCCTACGTCTTCTGAAATACGATTCATTAAATCGCCCGTGTTGTTTCTGCGATAGAAACTCAAAGGTAAAGTCTGATAGTGTTCAAATATTTCATTTTTAAGATCGTACTCAATAAGTCTGCTCATCACAATCAATGTCTGCCGAACAAAATAAAGGAAGAGACCCCGCAGCAAGGCCATTGCCAAAATGAGTACGGCATACAACAAAATTCCCCTTGCGAAAACGTCAAAAAAACTTTTTTGAGCATCCACATTTTCAAAAGATCGAAAAACACGAATATTATCTACAACAAGGTCAATTGAATACCGCACCATTTGGGCAGGCAGAATTTGAAAAACGTTTGAGATGATTACGAAAATTAACCCAAGTATGAGATGCCATTTGTATTTGACCAGGTATTTATTGAGGTATTTAAGTTCCTTCATGAAAATCTTGTGAATTCGCTACTTAAAAACGAAGCAACAACTTTTTAGTTTTAAGAACAAGAAATTGGGATGCAAGGAAATGAGGCAATCCTTAAATATTAGACGGGAATCGATATTGTAAACTCAGAACCAACGCCATACTCTGTAGTAAACTCAATTTTGCCTTTCAATTTTTCAACAGCCTCTTTCGCAATAAACAACCCCAATCCTGAGCCGGTAGAGTTAGTTGTACCACGATAAAACATTTCAAAAATTTTATCCTGATAGGGAGTATCAATTCCTTCTCCGTTGTCACTTATTCGGATATGCATGTTGCCACCGTTAGGCCAGGATTTTATTTTTATTTCTTGTATTTGGTCTGTTCGCTTCCTTTGGTATTTAATAGCGTTTGATAGTAGGTTACCGAGGGCGGCTTTAATTAAAAATTTGTCAGTTTGAAAAGATTGGTCGGTTAGTTCAGTAGTAAACCTAATTGTATTAAAGTTCTCAAGGTATTTGAGATTCTCAGTAATGTCTTCGGTCAATTCTTTTAGGTTCACATCCTCTAGTTGAACTTCTTTTCGGTTGGTACGTGAGTGATCCAAGACTTCACCCACAAAGTCTTCTAGTTTTTGAACACTCGCTTCAATATGATTAAGATAGGAGGGGTTTTCTTTTTCACTTTCTAACCTGCTGATTGCAATCAACCCTTTGATTGATTTTAAAGGAGAACTGATGTCGTGCGAAACGCTGTACACGAATCTATCCATTTCATGATTGGCCTTTGAGAGCTTCTCGTTAGTTTTTTCAACTTGATTTTTCTGCTCTATTAGTTTCGACTCTGTTTTTCTCTGACACGAAATGGCCCTGCCAATCAATGAGGCGGCAAAGAACATCGTTCCCATACCCAGGTGAACACTTAACAATTGGGAGGTTACAATGGAACCATGTTTAAGGCTACCTAATTTTAAAAGCGGTAAAATATAATTAAGCACAAAAATGACGAGGTTCGTCAGGATCACGGTGGGAAAGCCATTTCGTACGGCCACCATGGAGGCTACAATTCCATACAGGAACCAATACTTATCAAAGTCGACCAAGTAACTTAGTCCAACAAAAAGCATGGTAGTTGCCATCAGTTCTTTGCTGCCAATTAACTTACCATTAGCGAGGTGAACTTCACCATGATCCTCCAACTGCAGTTTAAATATTTTTCCATGAGGTGTGGGACGGAAAAAATGAAGTAGCGGGATTGATACTAAAAACATCGTGATGAAATCAGATAACCACAATAAAGTAACGCGCTCAATATTCCCATCAATAAATGAATAATGATAGGTATATAGGGGATTAATTAGATTGGGAATAAAAATGCCGAGTAGCGTAAATCTTATAAATGACGTTGAATCTGAGACCCCCTTGCTTCCGTAATCATGCCTTTTACTCAACAGCCATGACACAAAAACCACTAAGGGTTCTCGTGTCGATAACAAAAAGACCTTCTCCCAGCCACCAGGGGCCTGCCATAGAATCAATGTGAAAATTGAATTTAAAAAAGCCAGAGGCACTACTCTTACCCCAAACCAGTGAACCATTACTATTCCAATGGAGGTTGGGAGGTAAAGCAAAAAAGAACTTGAGAGGTTTTTTAGGGAGTAAGAAAATAGTGAACTAATGATCAGAATAATCATTAAAATGGGCCAAGTCCAATTGCCCCACTCAGAATCTGAGCTTTTGGGAAAACGATTCACTATACTAAAGAATTACTGAGACATTTACAGAAGCACTCAATTTACAGAAGTCCTCATTTAGGCAATATTAATATTAAAAAGTCTATTTTCATTCACGTTAGAGGATGGCGCAGATATCTATGAAACCTTTACCTTTGCATTTAAGTTAGTACTACAGATATTATCTTATGCTTAAATTTCTTCTTGCACTCTCCATTATTGGCTATTTATTCTATAAAGTAGGTGGCCTATTCTTTAGGGCAGGTGTTGCATCGCGGCAAGCTCGCAGACCGCAGGATACCTCATCAAATGTGAACGCTAATCCGGTAAAAGGGAAAAAGGGAAGTAACATCAAGGGTGGAGAATATGTAGACTTTGAAGAAGTGAAGTAAACAAAAAAACCAATTCAAAGATTGATCGCCACTTTGAATTTCAAATCACGAATCTTTTCATTTCAATGAATACCATACATTTCCATAAGTATCAGGCAACGGGCAATGATTTTGTATTGATTGACAATCGCGCAGGAAAATATTCCTTTACAAAGGATCAAATCGCAAAAGTTTGCGACCGCAGGTTTGGCGTGGGGGCCGATGGACTTTTGTTGATTGAGAAGCATCCCTCTTTCGATTTTAATCTTGTGTATTACAACAGTGATGGATCCCAAAGCCTTTGTGGCAATGGCAGCCGCGCTGCCGTAATGATGGCCTCTTCTTTAGGTATGCTCAATGGCAAAACGATTTTTAATGCCTACGATGGATCTCACGAGGCCGAGGTATTGCCTAACGGCATTATTCGATTGAAAATGAATAATGTGAAAGCAGTAAAAATGATGGGAGAAGATATATTCATAAATACGGGCTCACCGCACTTCATTCGATTTGTAAAAAAACTTGAAGGGTATCCAGTACTAGAAGAGGGTAGAAAAATCCGCTACAGTGAAGCCTACTCTCCACACGGTGCCAATGCAAATTTTGTTGAGCTACAAAATGATAATTCAATATTCGTTCGTACTTACGAGCGCGGTGTTGAAGACGAAACTTTGTCCTGCGGAACAGGAGTTACAGCCGCAGCGCTCGCAGCTTCGTTAAAAGGCTATCGCTCTCCAGTTGTTGTAAAGGTTTTGGGTGGGGAACTTTCTGTCGAGTTTAAAACCGGTGAATTGAATGCGTTAGCTGAGCAGGCAGGCATAAAGGCAGAGATCAACAACCCTTCCGCAACTAATACAGGCATATTTCACGATATTTTCCTCATTGGTCCTGCCAAAATGGTATTTGAAGGAGACTTGGAGCTATAATTGCACCCCCAAAATCTTTATCTTTAGGCCCTTTTAAACAAGTCTTGAATTTGTAGGCAACTATTATGGAGTAAAGACTAAAAATTAAGACTATTAACTTTTATGCTAGAATTCATCGCAAAAATTTTTGGGAATAAATCAGAGAAAGATATAAAGCAAGTCATGCCGCTGGTGGAAGAAACCAAACGCGAAGGCGAAAAGCTTTTATCGATCTCGAATGATGATCTGAGGAAAAAGACCTTAGAAATCCAAAACGATATCAATACTGCACTAAAACCGATCGATGACCAAATAGCAGGCCTTCACAAAAGAATAGCAGATGAACCCAATCTTGACTTAAATGAGAAAGAATCAGTCTTTGCAAATATTGATGCGCTGGAACTAGACCGCAACAAAGAACTTGAAAAGATTTTGTTAATTGTTCTCGCCAGGGCGTTTGCTATTGTACGTGAAACAGCCCGAAGGTTCAAGGAAAATGAATACCTGGAGGTAGCAGCGCAGGATTACGATATCCAACTTTCCGCCAAGCACGAAAATGTTAAAGTGGTTGGTGACAAAGCGCATTGGTATAACAAATGGATGGCGGCCGGTAACCTGATTACCTGGGATATGGTGCACTACGATGTTCAGATCATAGGAGGAATTGTGTTACACCAGGGTAAAATTTCAGAGATGGCAACCGGTGAGGGGAAAACATTGGTGGCAACCTTCCCCATGTTTTTGAATGCGCTTGCCAAGCGTGGTGTGCATCTGGTTACCGTGAACAATTACCTCGCTGTGCGCGATAGCGAATGGATGGCACCGCTTTTTCAATTCCATGGTTTGACGATCGATTGCATTGACAAGCATGAGCCCAATTCACTTGAGCGAAGAAATGCGTACAGGGCAGACATTACCTACGGTACCAATAATGAATTTGGTTTTGACTACCTCCGCGATAATATGGCCCGTGACCCCGAAGAGCTTGTGCAACGCGGTCATCATTTCGCCATGGTAGATGAAGTAGATAGTGTTCTTGTGGATGAAGCCCGTACACCATTAATTATTTCAGGACCAATCCCAAGGGGAGATGAACATGAATTCTATGATTTGAAGCCGAGGATTTTCAAAATTGTAGAAGCTCAAAAGAAATTAATCAACCAGTATTTAAATGATGCTAAGAAATTATTGGCTGATGGCATGGATAAAGACGGAGGGGTTTCTTTGTTTCGCGCTCATCGCGGAATGCCAAAGTACAAGCCGCTAATAAAGCTGCTTAGCGAAATGGGAATAAAAAACGTGTTGCAGAAAACGGAAAATTTTTATCTGCAGGACAACAAGAAAATGATGCCAGAAGCGGACGCACCTCTCTTCTTTGTAATTGATGAAAAAGATAATAGCGTTGACCTTACTGACAAAGGAATTGACTTGATTACAGGAGCAGGTGAAGATCCTAAGTTTTTCATCATGCCGGAAATTGGCACAGAGCTTAATAAAATCGAAAAAGATACTTCCCTCTCTCCTGAAGAACGATTTTCCAAAAAAGAAAATCTTATTCGTGAATACACAACCAAGTCTCAACGCATACACAGTGTAAATCAATTGCTGAAGGCCTACACGCTATTTGAAAAAGATACCGAGTATATTATTGTTGATGGCAAAGTGAAAATCGTGGATGAACAAACCGGTCGCGTATTAGATGGAAGACGGTACTCTGACGGCCTTCACCAGGCCATTGAAGCGAAGGAAAATGTGAAGGTAGAAGATGCCACACAAACGTATGCGACAATTACGTTGCAAAATTATTTCCGGATGTATCACAAACTAGCGGGTATGACAGGCACGGCTGTAACAGAAGCTGGTGAACTTTGGGATATCTACAAATTGGATGTCGTGACCATCCCTACCAATAGGCCTATGACCCGCAAGGACATGGACGACCTTGTGTACAAAACAGTACGAGAAAAGTTTAGCTCCGTAGTAGAAGAAATTGTGAAGCTGACAAGCGAAGGTAGGCCGGTGTTAGTGGGTACCACCTCTGTGGAGATTTCAGAATTGCTTAGCCGCATGTTGCAGATCAAAAAGATAAAGCACAATGTATTAAATGCAAAGCAGCATCAACGCGAAGCGGAGATTGTTGCGGAAGCGGGTAAACCGGGCACAGTGACAATTGCTACCAACATGGCAGGTCGGGGTACTGATATTAAGCTTACACCCGAATCGAAAGCTGCCGGTGGCCTTGCTATCATTGGCACTGAGCGGCACGAATCCCGTAGGGTTGACAGACAGTTACGCGGTCGTTCTGGTCGCCAGGGTGATCCTGGAACTTCACAGTTTTATGTGTCTCTGGAAGATAACCTCATGCGTTTGTTTATGCCGGAGCGTATTGCCAGGATTATGGACAGACTAGGCTTGAAAGAAGGTGAAGTCATTTCACACTCAATGGTTACAAACTCCATTGAACGGGCCCAGAAAAAAGTGGAAGAGAATAACTTCGGTATACGAAAGCGTTTGCTCGAATATGATAACGTGATGAATTCTCAACGCGAGGTGATTTACAAACGCAGAAGAAATGCGCTCTTTGGCGAACGCTTGCAATTGGACATTCTCACCATGCTTTTTGATACGTGCGAGGATATGGTTGCCAATGCCAAGGCAGGAGAAAATTTTGACGATTTTAAATTAGATAATTTAAGGATACTTGGCTTTGAGTTGAAAATGTCAGCTGAAGAAATAATGAAAATGGAGCAGGGTGTTCTAGCTGAAAAATTATATCATCAGGCCTTGACCCACTATGAACAAAAAAATAAAATGGTGGCTGAAAAAGCTATCCCTGTGATCAGAGATGTTTATAAAACACGAGGTGCAACCGTACAGGAGATACTAGTGCCGTTTACAGATGGCACAAAACAAATTGGGGTTGCAGCAAACCTAAAGGCCTGCGTAGATACCAACAATGTTGAGTTGATTAAATCGATGGAGAAGATGATTACCCTTGCCATCATTGATCAACAGTGGAAAGAACACCTGCGCGACATGGACGATTTGAAACAGTCTGTTCAAAATGCAGTATACGAACAGAAAGATCCTTTGTTAATTTATAAGTTCGAAGGCTTCGAAGCGTTCAAGCGATTTATAGCACGTGTGAACGAAGAGACTATTTCATTCTTAATGAAAGCCGACATACCGCTCCGTGAACAGGAGCAGGTACAGGAAGCACGCTCACAGAAAAGGGTGAGGCTGAGCGAGCAAAAAGAAGAATCACGGTCTTTGCTGCAAGGTGGTGGACAGCAAGCGCAAGGGCAGCAACAGCGGCCGGTGGAAGAGAAGATTATGCCAGTTAAATCTGAGCGAGTAGCAGGACGCAACGACAAAGTGACGGTGCAGTATCCTGATGGGCGCGTGTTGAAGGATGTTAAGTATAAAAAAGTTGAAGACGATGTTCAGGCCGGAAAATGTA
>JAENVX010000063.1 GCA_016650355.1 Bacteroidia bacterium
AGGTGTATCTAAATCGATTTAAAGTGCTAGATGAAAAAGTAACAGGTTCAAAGAAAGGAAGGATAGGATTACAGGTTCCGAAAGATCCGGAGTTTGCAAAGCAAGTTGTTAGGTTTAGAAATCTTATGATCAAAGATTTAAAGCCAATAAAAACATTTATCCCATCCAGCTACCAGGGCCGACCCTTTGTTGATGCAAGTCATACTGGTGGTCCTCAAGTAATTCCCGGCAAAGTTGAATTAGCCTTATATGATCTGGGAGGGGAAGGAGTAGCCTATCATGATTTCGAATCGGAAAATCGTGGTAGTGGCGGATTGAATGTAAATCCCCGGCATCAACGCCCGCATGCTACTCCATACGAATGGGAATTTCGCAAGGATGAATTCGTTGATGTCTCATATACAAAAGACTTTGCCGATTTCAATCATCTAAAGAATTACTATATACCAGCAGTCAATCAATTCTATGTCGGATGGACAGAGGATAACGAGTGGCTCAACTACACTGTAGATGTTAAGGTGGCAGGCACGTATAAAATTGATGCACTGTATGCCAACAACGATGCCACCATACTACTTGATGTGGATCAAAAACAATCCAGTACAAGTAAGCTGCCTTTAAAGACGGGTGATTTTCATGTTTGGAACAAAGGAGAAATTGGTACGATTACCTTATCGGAACCAGGACTTCACCTGTTAACATTCCATTATAATAAAGGAAACAACTTTGCGTATTTGGAATTTACAAGAGTGGATGGAAATACAACCACTTCGAAATAGAGATCAGACAACTTTTAACTATACAACCATGAGAACTCATATTCTTCAGCTATCATTCTTCGCATTCCTTATCAGCGCAAGTATTTCGTCACATGCCCAGTTCAATCGAGTGGCCATGGACCGCGAATACATCATCTCTTTAACTACACAGTGGAAAGGAGAGAGGCTGCCAGATGGAAGACCCTATGTATCGGATAATTTACTTGAACGACTAAAGAAAGTTGTTTTGACTCATGCCTGGGGAGGGTTAAGAAGAAATAAATTCAATAACCAATATCAGGGAAATTGGATGATGGTCAATCCTGATAAAAATACAGTAATGACTGGCCGCGCCATAACAGCACAGTATATGCCACAGCGACCTGACTTCGGGGATGTGATCAGAAAGGTGGGGCTTGCTGAGGGGCATGGTGAAAAAGCACAATCTAATGTGTGGCCAATAGAGATGCTGCGCGATGGCGATGTATATGTTGCCGATGGTTACGCGAAAGTGAATGAAGGAACTTTAATAGGCGATCGCCTGGCCAATTCCATTTATGCAAAATCAAAGCGAGGCGTGATCTTTTGGGGAACTGTAAGAAACATTCAGGAGATAAAAAAAGTGGAAGGTTTTAATGGATGGATATTAGGACATCATCCTTCCTCAATTAATGAAATGATGCTCACCTCGATTAATGCTCCTATCCGAGTAGGGGACGTTACGGTTTTACCAGGTGATGTTGTTTTTGCAAGTCCTTTTGGAACACTCTTTTTTCCGGCCTATTTAGTTGCAGAGATTGTACTCGAGGCTGAAATCAGCAACCTTCGCCATGTATATGGTATAATGCGCAACCGTGCAGGTGATTGGACGACTGGCCAGATTGATAGCGACTATACGCCAGAAATGACTAAACAATTCTATGATCATTTGCGCAAAATGTCAGACAGTGAATTGCCGATGCCTCGTAAGGAATTGAATGAATATTTAGAAGCTCATAAATAGGAATGCAAATAGGAAAACAAAATAACTAGTATGAAAATGATAACTATCCTGTCACTGTTCTCGCTGTTTGTATTCTCTTCAGTTTTAGCGCAGTCGTCCGATGAGAACGAAATAGCTTCACTTGTGGAGACTCTCCGCAAAGCGATGATTGATGCTGATAAATCCACACTTGAAAATTTAGCAGCCGCAGAACTTAGCTATGGCCACTCAGGTGGAAAAATTGAAACCAAAGTTGAGTTTATGGAGGCGATCATAAGTGGCAAGAATGATTTTAAGACAATCACTTTGTCAGACCAAACCATCAGCATAGTCGGGAATGTTGCCATTGTTCGTCATGCGTTCGCTGCAGAAGTAATCAACAATGGCTCCTTACAAACTCCAAAAATTGGAGTGTTACTAATCTGGAAAAAACAACAAAACAAATGGCTACTACTTGCCAGGCAGGCATTTAAGCCGTAATAGTTCTTTCTTCGTCTCTTCCATCATTAAAATATCCTCATTATGAAAAACAGCATCCAACAAATTGCAAAACAGAATAAGGAATTAGAAAAAGCAGAAGCCTTGACAGCACATGCAGAGATTGAAAATCCGTTAACCAAACCTGATCGCAGAAACTTCTTAAAGAAAACAGTCTTGGGTGGAATAACACTGACCGGTTTAATGAGTATGCCGGTGGAAGAGGTGATTGCCAAAACAACTTCAAGAGTTACTCGATTAGGATCGCCCTCTGATTTGAAAATTACAGATATGAGGTATACCACCATCAGTAATGGAACTGGCGCTACCAATGCACGGAATGTGATTATTCGTATTGATACCAATCAGGGTATCTATGGCTTGGGAGAGGTAAGAGATGGAGGTGATGCACGATTTGCACTTTTTTTAAAGAGCCGTATTCTTGGTCTTAATCCATGCAATGTTGAAATGATCTTCAAGATCATCAAGCAGTTTGGAGGTCACGGGCGCATGGGTGGGGGAGTCTGTGGAGTTGAAATGGCACTTTGGGATCTGGCCGGTAAAGCATTTAATGCTCCGGTTTGGGCTTTGTTGGGAGGACGCTATAGAGAAAAAATAAGATTGTATTCCTACATACCTAATTCAGGTGGAGTTCCATTGGCAGAAATGGACCTTAACAAATTCAAAGCGGATGTGAAACATCGAATGGAGGACCAGGGATTCACGTGGCTTAAATGTCATCCCGGAATTGAAAAGTATAAAAATATTCCAGGAACAACGGTGAATACCAAGTTTACTCCAAATTTTAATGACAGAGTACCTCCCTCAAGCAGTCAGTATTATCTTTCTTATCAGAATACACGGCACGCTTTTACTTCCATTCAGGTGACCAATAAAGGATTGGATGAGCTGGTAAAATACGTAGATACCATCCGAAGTGTTGTTGGGTATGACGTTCCTTTATCAGCAGATCATATGGGACATTTTGATGTTAATTCCTGTATTCGGGTAGGGCATGCGCTTGAACGTTTCAACTTAGCCTCGTTGGAGGACTTCCTGCCTTGGAATGACACCGATCATTTAAAGATGATTACCGATGCGATCAACACACCCACCATGACTGGAGAAGATATTTACCTGAAAGAAGAATTCAGAAAACTTTGCGATACGCATGCCGTGGATATTATTCAACCGGATATGGGTTCATCCGGTGGAATTTTAGAAACCAAAAAAATTGGTGACTATGCCGAGGAGAAAGAGACACCGATGGTGATGCATTTTGCGGGCACGCCCATTTGTTTTATGGCAAATGTGCATAGTGCTGCGGCCACACAAAATGCGTTGGCGCTGGAAGTACCTAACCAGATAGTTGATAATCCATGGTGGCCCAGCCTGGTGAAAATGGTGGGTAAGCAACCTTTATATACAAAAGGATTTGCAAACGTTCCGGATGATGCACCGGGTTTGGGCGTTGAGCTGAATGAAGAAGAAATGAAAAAACACTTGCACAAAGAAGATGAAAGTTATTTTGTTCCAACTCCACAGTGGAATGAGGTGCGGTCGTATGATCGGCTTTGGAGTTAATACTAGTTATGAATTGAATTGGTAGGATTGTATTTTTCATTTTCACTAGTTGGTTAGGTTAAACCTTGCTCCGACTTGAAGAAAATAAATAAAACCCCCGGCAGAAGCATTGTAGCTAGTTTCCCCCAAGGTCATAGTCTCCGTGCCACTTAAATTGAAGCTCCAACCAAAACTGGCATCCGCATAGAAATTATTTTTGCAATCAATGAATAAATTTTCATGAAAAAGTAACCAATTTGGTTACTTTCTCGTTTATTTGCATATGAACATTTACAATCGGAGTTCACTCACTGCTTTTTATAAAGAGCATCCCGATTGCAAAGCTACACTGGAAAAGTGGTATCATGATGTCGAGTCAAAAAAC
>JAENVX010000064.1 GCA_016650355.1 Bacteroidia bacterium
AAGGGATCTCATGAAATGCAGGATGAATCACGTGCGTATGTTGTGTGACTTGTTCTACATCTTCGATGATTTTGTTGGTAAAGTCCAGCAATTTTATCATAGTGATGACCGGTTGAATTTTCCCAACTTCGCTCTTGTCATAGATCAATACATCATTTAGAAAGCTAGTCATATGGTCCACCTGCTTTTCTATTCCATTCAATTTCTTGAGTAAATCTGCCGATTTAATTTTCTTGTGATCCCTGATAAAGCTTGCGGCATGATGAATAGACGACAAGGGGGTTCGGAATTCATGTGACGCTATGGAAACAAACCGGTTCTTCATTTCCACCACTGCTTTTTCCTTACTTAGTATTCTCTTTAACTCACGTGTTCGCTCTTCAACTTTCTGTTCCAACGATATGCGATAGCCTATTAGCTCTGTTATATCCTGCCCCACAAACATTACTCCAATCACATTGCCGGAAACAGTAGTTCGAGGTGTAGCGCTTAATAAAAGGGTAACAATTTTTCCCGTTTTTGTTTGAACTAATAATTCATAATTGCTAATCAATTCATTATTAAAAATGCGCATCATCATCAGATCAAATACGGGCCTTTCATTCTCCCGCAGCAGTACTTTGGTCAACTTTTGGGTGTATACTTCTGCCTTGTCAAAACCTGTTACTTTACAGCAGTGTTCATTCCAATCGGTGATGTACCCGCTGGTATCCAGGCCTATTATAATGGCGTTCGCTTTTTCAATTAAATTGCTTGCATTTTTAGCCTGCGATATCAATTTCTTTTCCAACACTTTTTGAGGGGTGATATCCCGCATAAATAGCTGGATAGTTAAAACGTCTCCTGCTTCATTGAGCACAGGAACGTACGTAATCTCTAAAAATAAGGTTGTTCCAAGACTGGTGAGATATTCCGCAAATGTTCTAGTGGATTTCTTTTTATTCTTGGTCTCAAGAATGATTTCAACTACTGCCTCTTTACGATTTGGCCGTACCAGGTTTTGCAGCTTCTTTCCTTCCTGAAATGGTTTAATCATAGGAATGGAACTCCCCATGGCAATGGCCACCTTACTGACGAAAAGAATTACACCTTCAGGATCTATAACCATCAATCCTTCATCGATGTTATCAAGTATAGAATCTGAAATATTCATGTGCGTAACACTTAGTTAGCGGCTGGCAGTTTATTCGGCAGTGTAATCGTAATCATTGTTTCTTTATCGAGTATTGAGTTGATCACTATCCTACCACTCATTTTTTCCACCATTTCCTTTACAATGTATAATCCAAGGCCTGCGCCATCACTGTAGCTAGTGCCTCTAAAGAACATATCAAATACATTTGGTAAATAGTCAGGATGAATCCCAATTCCATTGTCATAAAAATGAATAGTGACTTCTCCGGGTGTAACGGATGCCGAAAGTTGGATCACGCATCTCCCTTTTCGCTTGTCGCGATACTTAATACTATTTGAAATGAGGTTGGATACAATTGCCGAAAGGCGATGTGCATTTGAATAAAGGATTGCTGCTCCTTCTAAATGGATGGCTTTGTCTATCTCGCTATACCCATCCAGGTATTTCAATTCTTCAAA
>JAENVX010000065.1 GCA_016650355.1 Bacteroidia bacterium
AGATGGATTCTGTCCGGGTTCTATGGAAAAGGAGAGTTTTTGCGCAAACCTCGAAAGGAATAGTGACTGGAGATAGGATGTCTTGAATTCTACGGCCGCCAGCAAACCCAGAACAGCGGCGATGACCAGGATGATGGGGCAGAGTCGGCGAATAATACGAATCATTTTTTTGAGGAGTATCCGATCGTGGAGATGCTGTAGGTTCTCAATTGCAACATGCTGCTTAACTTATTAAAATGATACATTTCTACTCCTTCCATGTCAAATTTCATCGCTGAGGAGGGGGGTAAAGTCTTGATGCTAGTTAACGTCACAAGCCTGACCGGCAGGTTTTTTAGGCCGGTCTTGGCGCTAGTTGATTTTCGCTTAATCTTTTTCGTCAATTGGGATTCCGTTTTCCATTGCGTACCTTACTTTAGGGTCGGCAATCTCGTACACAACAGCCCCTCCCTGTGCTTTATCCCCTGTGTTTCTAATTAGTCCCATATTTTCCATGACTATAACGTAATTATTGGTTGATCCCCCCGTTCCAGCCATAGTATTCAGTTTGTCTTTAGTAAAACGATGAGAGTCTAGTTTTAGGAGGTGCTTTATATATCTGTACACGTCCATAGAATTTGCCCGAGCTTTTGATTTTTTAGGATAGTACTCATAGTAGTTAAATTCAGTGACGAATCTTTTTACCGCAGAGGCGATTGCCTGATCCGTAATTTTTTTATTATGATCTATTCTGTATTGCTCTTCAAAAGCCTTATTCAGAATGTGCCATAAATCTCTTGGATTTCTGTTGCACATATTAAAAATTAGATCGAAACTCTGAGGCGAGCAGCCTTCAAATATCTGGACATTGTCAGTAACTAACTTATTTGAGTAAGAAGACAATCTACGCAACAACACTTTTTCAAGTTCGTTTCTACCCCAATCAAGAGACTGAAACGACAGCTTCTGGGTTCTGACGTTCTCTTTTATGTAATTAAATGGGGTGCTCCACATGAATAAAAGAATGTGGAACATATCTGTGGTGAGAATCTTATTGTCAGATGCAAATTTCTTTATATAATCTGCAATATTTTCTGCGTCATTTTCAAACCGTGAATCCTCGTCGATTTTGTCAATAATGATATAGATTTTGGCAATGTCGCCTTTTTTGACAAGCCTGCATAATTTTTCAAGGTAAAAATACTGTTTTTGGTCAAGAGTGAACTTATCATCAATCTCGGTTTCAATTCGTCTGAAGTATTCAGTATCACCAGTATCAAACTCTGGAAGTGAAGAAAAATGTTTTGTTAGTGCATCACTAGCAAATTTACTGGCAGCTTTTAGGCCATAATTGAGTGCGACTCTTGTATAGTTATAAAACCCTATCATCCCTCGTTTGATCGCACTATTTTGGATCTTACTAATTTTATCTCGGAGCATTGCCTTTGTAGTTGCACCAAGATAACGATGAAGATACATGGAAATGTCAATTCGCTCCTCTTTTGAAAATTTCCATAACGAATTTGGGTGGTCGGCATAATGCATAAAGAAAGCGGAAGTCAAACGTTCTATTAAGAAATGATACAAGTCTTCTGTTGCGTAATTAGTCTTAAGACTAGAAAATTCCTCTATCCTTAATACGAGATTGTTACCCGTAGACAACCCTGCACCCAAATCAAGGCTTAACGCAGTTTTTCCGGTACCTCGTTCACCAATGACGATTGCAGATGTATTTCGTAACCCTTCAGCAATCACTGAATGGTTAGGTGGTTTTAGAAATATATCTGCGTAAACATCCGACTCCGCCTCGGTTGTGAAAGCACCAAAAGGGTATTTCTCGAATCCAAAGCCTTTGTAATATTCCTCAAAGTTCATTCATCCTCTCCATTTTTCAGTATTCGATCAATCGGGTAGGAGGCGGGGTCTCCCCCGCCGTCCTCCCACACCACCGTACGAACGGTTCCGTATACGGCGGTTCATGATACGCGCTGAAGCCGGTTATACTGACCCTGAAGCGATATCAG
>JAENVX010000066.1 GCA_016650355.1 Bacteroidia bacterium
CTTTCTGGTTCTGGCAAATCCACATTGGCGACACATCTTGAATTTCAATTATTTGCACAGCATTATAAAACCTATCTGTTGGATGGTGATAATGTGCGAACTGGATTAAATAGCGACCTTGATTTTTCTGATCTATCGCGCCAAGAAAATATCAGGCGCATCGGTGAAGTTTCCAAACTTTTCCTTGATTCGGGACTTGTAGTTTTATCAGCTTTTATCTCACCATTTGAAGAAGACCGGAACCAGGTAAGAACCATCGTAGGAGTTGGAAATTTTTTAGAGATCTTTGTGGATTGCCCATTAGAAATATGCGAACAACGAGATGTGAAAGGATTATATAAAAAAGCACGAGCCGGAGACGTTAAAAACTTCACCGGCATTACATCACCTTATGAACGTCCGCTTAATCCGGATATTACAGTCAATACACACCATCAAAGTCTTGATGAATCGCTAACTTTACTAATTGAATATATCCTTCCCCGGATTTCGAACACATGAGTCAATATTATTTAAGTCATTTAAGAGAGTTGGAATCAGAAGCCATCTACATCATACGTGAAGTGGTAGCCCAGTTTGAAAGACCGGCCTTACTCTTTTCTGGTGGTAAAGATTCCATCGTGCTGGCGTACTTATCGCGTAAAGCATTTTATCCTGCGCGGATTCCATTTCCATTAGTACACATTGATACAGGTCACAACTTTCCAGAAACGATGGAGTATCGTGATTGGTTAGTGAATGAACTTGGAGTGCGCCTAGTTGTGGGCTCGGTTCAGGAAAGTATCGACAAAGGACGTGCGAAAGAAGAGACAGGGATAAACGCAAGCAGAAACGCGTTACAAACAGTAACCTTACTGGATACCATCGAACAAAATAAATTTGATGCCGCCATGGGTGGAGCTCGAAGAGATGAAGAAAAAGCCCGCGCGAAAGAACGGTTCTTTTCTCACCGCGATGAATTTGGACAATGGGATCCCAAGAATCAACGACCAGAATTGTGGAATATCTTTAATGGCCGCAAGCACCTGGGTGAGCACTTCCGCGTGTTCCCCATTTCAAACTGGACGGAAATGGATGTATGGCAATATCTATTTGCCGAGAATATTTCTATCCCTAAACTTTATTATTCACACAAACGCGAAGTTATTGTCCGTGATGGAACCATTCTTTCCACCTCACCATATTTGAAATTAAAGTCTGACGAAAAACCCATCGAGATGACGGTGCGCTTTCGTACATGCGGAGACATGCCTATCACCGGAGCAGTTGAATCCGATGCGGATACCATGGAGAAAATTATCGATGAGGTAGCCGCCTCGCGCAAAACCGAACGAGGCACTCGTGCCGATGACAAACGTGGAGAAACGGCCATGGAGGACAGGAAGAAGTCGGGGTATTTTTAAATCGTTGATCAGTACTGGTTGTTCGTTATTCGTAATACAGCCAAGTGAAGAACCAACAACGAAAAACCAACAACGAAGAAAAGAATGAATCAATTACTGAGATTTACAACAGCAGGGAGTGTCGATGATGGCAAAAGTACACTCATCGGTCGATTGCTTTTCGACAGCAAATCAATTTTTGAAGATCAACTTGAAGCTGTTCAAGCGTCCAGCACAAAAAAAGGTTTTGATTATGTTGACCTTTCATTGCTAACGGATGGACTAAGATCTGAACGAGAGCAAGGTATCACCATTGACGTTGCCTATCGTTACTTCGCTACGCCTAAGCGTAAGTTTATTATTGCCGACACTCCGGGTCACATTCAATACACGCGCAATATGGTTACCGGGGCCTCCACAGCTAACCTGGCGTTAATCCTGATAGATGCAAGAAAGGGGTTAATTGAACAAACCTTCCGCCATTCTTTTCTCGCTTCGTTACTTAAGATTCCACATATCATTGTCTGTGTGAATAAAATGGACCTCGTAGATTATAAAGAAGAGGTGTATGAAAAAATAGTGGAAGATTACAAAGCCTTTTCATCAAAACTAGAAGTACATGATATCCAGTTTGTGCCGATCAGTGCATTACTCGGAGATAACGTTGTGAATCGTTCTGAAAAAATGGATTGGTATCAAGGTGCCACACTCTTGCATATGCTGGAGACTGTGCATATCGAAAGCGATTACAACCATATTGACAGTCGTTTTCCTGTTCAATATGTAGTACGGCCGCAAACACGCGATCATCAGGACTTCCGAGGTTATGCAGGGAGAGTTGCAGGAGGAATTTTCAGAGTAGGTGATGAGGTACTGGTATTGCCTTCTGGGTTTACTTCCAAAATCAAAACCATTGAATTCGGTGAAGAAATGTTGGAAGAAGCGTTCGCTCCCATGTCGGTAATCATCACACTGGAAGATGAAATTGATATCAGTAGAGGAGACATCATTGCCAAGCCAACTAATCATCCTGAAAGCAATCAGGATATTGAACTGATGCTGTGCTGGATGAATCAGCGACCTATGTCGTTAAACTCAAAATATTACTTACGCCATACTTCAAGGGAAACCAAAGCCGTATTGAAGGAAATTACTTATAAGTTGGATATCAGTTCCGCAAAGAAGATAGAAGGAGTTGAGCAGCTGGGGATGAATGACATTGCTCGTATAAAGTTGCGCACCGCCCAGCCCTTGGAATTTGACAGCTATCGAAAAAACCGGATAACGGGCAGCATTATTCTTGTTGATGAAGGCACTAATGAAACGGTGGCTGCGGGAATGATAATTTAATTTCAGATTTCTTGTTCAAAATTTGGGTTTCTTATGAAATGTAAAATTTGGAATAAGGGGTCATGTTAACTTAAAACATTAATGTATAAATGCACCAACTTTTACAACTCGCCATAAATGCCTGCGAAGCCGCATGCAAAGAAATTCTTGACGTCTATAACTCAGGCAATTTTCAAACCGAAGCCAAAGACGACAACTCTCCATTGACATTGGCCGATAAAAAGGCACACAATGTCATTGTGTCCATGTTACGTTCTTCTAACCTTCCTATCTTAAGTGAGGAAGGAAAGCACATAGCTTACGAGGAAAGAAGTCGCTGGCAAAGATTCTGGTTGGTTGATCCGCTCGATGGAACCAAAGAATTTTTAAAGCGCAATGGCGAGTTTACAGTTAACATAGCCCTGATTGAAAATCAAAAGCCTGTCTTAGGCGTAGTGGCAATTCCCGTTAATGGTGATGTATTCTATGCACAGCAAGGTTCGGGTGCATTTGTAAAGCGCAACGGAAGCATAATTCTGCTGCCCAGGCGATCGCCAATTGATTTAAACCGAGTCGGAGTGAAGGTGGTGGCCTCGCGCTCTCATATGAGCGATGAGACCCAAGCCTTTATTCAATCTCTTGCTGATCCAATTCTTGTATCGCAAGGTAGCAGTCTTAAATTCATGTTATTGGCAGAAGGTAACGCGGATGTATATCCACGTTTTGCGCCAACCATGGAGTGGGATACGGCTGCTGCACATGCCATTGTTAACGAGACTGGTATTTCAGTGCTTCAAAAGGATACCAATGACTCTCTGATTTATAACAAGCCTGATTTATTAAATCCGTATTTTATTTGTATGTGAATGGGCAGTTGGGGAAGATAAATAAGTCTTGTTGCGGGTTATAACGTATTCCAGATAATTCTCAACCTCTACCTTTTCTGACTCTTTTAAAATTCTTTTTTGCACAATTCATTTTCTGCTTTACATTTGCAGTCCTAAAAAGAAGGGAGCTTAGCTCAGCTGGTTCAGAGCATCTGCCTTACAAGCAGAGGGTCGGGGGTTCGAACCCCTCAGCTCCCACAAGACCTCAACGCAAGTTGAGGTCTTTTTATTTTATAATCGAATTATCTCCCGTTTCAGCTATAAATTGCACATTCCTCTTAAGCCCTTCCAGTTTCGTGCGCTTGACTGCAGATTTTTTAAATAATTTTTCAAACACATCTTCTGTGATTTCTTTCCAATCTTGTTTTGTCAAGTGTTCTAAATCAGGATGTGGGTTAAATCTTGGTTCTTGGTGCGGTTTGGAAAAACTATTCCACGGGCATACATCCTGGCATATGTCACAGCCAAAGATCCAGTTTTCAAATTTGCCTTTTACTTCTGCTGGGATTTCTTCTTTGAGTTCGATGGTGAAGTAAGAGATGCATTTGCTTCCATCCAC
>JAENVX010000067.1 GCA_016650355.1 Bacteroidia bacterium
AACACAAATAATTTGAATGCACCTATTTTAGTAATGGAGCATGAACATGAGGCGGCCGGTGATCTGATAAAATCCATCCGATCGCTCACTAATAATTATATACCTCCTGCCTTTGCCTGCCCCACTTATCAGTTGACCTATAAGATGCTACAGGAATTCGATAATGATTTGATGCAACATATTCATTTGGAAAACAACATACTATTTCCTAAAGCGCAAATGCTTAACCAAAATTAAGAGCCATGGAATTAAATCAGCAGATTCTAAGCGACCTTATCGTTTACATGAAGTACGCAAGATACTTGCCTGAATTAAAACGAAGGGAAACGTGGCCGGAAATCTGCCGCAGATATGAAGCGATGATGGTTGAAAAATATCCTCAACTCAAAAAGGATATCCAGCATTGGATGACGTTTGTATTCGACAAAAAAGTGCTGCCCTCTATGCGTGCCATGCAATTTGCAGGTGCAGCTATTGAGCGCAATAACAGTAGAATATATAATTGTGCCTATTTGCCTGTAGATGATGTTCGTGCCTTTTCAGAAACCTTGTTTCTATTATTAGGTGGAACTGGTGTCGGATATTCCGTTCAATATCACCACGTAGAAAAGCTACCTCCCATTCAAAAGGGGGAGAAAACAAGAAAATTCTTAATTGGCGATAGTCTTGAGGGATGGGCTGACGCCATTAAGGTGCTATTAAAAGGATATTTTGGCTTGAGCGAGTTTTTACCCGAATTTGATTATTCAGATATCCGACCTAAAGGTGCTCGCCTGGTAACAGCTGGTGGTAAAGCCCCAGGCCCAGAGCCTTTAAAGATTTGTGTTGCCCATGTACAGGCCGTGCTTGACCGAAAGAAACAGGGTGAAAGACTAACTCCGCTCGAGTGCCATGATATCATGTGCTATCTCGCAAATGCCGTTCTAGCCGGAGGTATTAGAAGATCGGCTATGATTTCATTATTCTCAGCTGAAGATGAAGAGATGCTGACCTGCAAATTTGGTAGTTGGTGGGAACTAAATGAACAGCGAGGCCGAGCTAATAATTCCGTTGTGCTTCCTCGCGAAACCACAACTCGTGATCAATTTTTTACACTCTGGAATAAAATTGAAGCTTCAGGTTCAGGGGAACCTGGATTTTATTTTACAAACGATCTGGATTGGGGAACAAACCCATGCTGCGAAATCGCTTTGCGCCCCTTTCAATTTTGCAACCTCTGTGAAGTAAATGTGTCTGACATCATTGATCAGGAAGACTTGAATGAACGCGCTAAAGCGGCTTCTTTTTTTGGAACTTTGCAAGCAGGCTTCAGTAATTTTCATTATTTACGTGAAGTATGGAAGAAAACAACGGAAGATGACGCATTGATTGGTGTAGGCATGACAGGTATTGCCAGCGGTCGAATAAAACAATATGATTTGCTTGAAACAGCGGATGCTGTAAACAAGATGAACCTTAAAACTTCGTCTCAAATTTCAATTGAATTCGCAGCCCGTACCACTACGATAAAACCATCGGGCACCACATCTCTCGTGTTAGGCACCTCATCGGGCATTCATGCCTGGCATAATGGCTATTATTTAAGGCGGGTGCGTATTGGCAAGAATGAGGCGCTCTATCAATATCTTTCATTAAACCATCCCGAATTACTGGAAGATGATTTACTTAACAGCAAGCAAGCGATTATCAGCATCCCTCAAAAAGCACCGCAAGGAAGCATTCTGCGAACAGAAGATGTGATGGATTTTCTTCAACGTATTAAAAAATATAATGCGGAATGGGTACGCAATGGATATCGAAGAGGAAGCAATGCGAACAATGTATCGGCAACAGTTTCAATTCAAGATAACGATTGGGAAAAGGTTGGCGAGTGGATGTGGGAAAACAAGGCATCCTACAATGGGTTGAGTGTTTTACCTTTTGATAACGGTAACTATAAACAACCTCCCTTTGAAGACATCACAAAAGAGCAATTCGAAGTATTGGAAAAAAGTCTCAAGGAGATTGACTTAACCGGAGTGTTTGAAAATGACGATGAAACAGACCACAAGGCGGAAGCTGCGTGTGCAGGTGGAGCCTGCGTAATTGTATAGTGTAAGCGGTATGATTTAAATCATAGTTATTGAGGTTAAATCGAAATACTTTCGCCTCAAAGTCGGAAGGCATGGAGATCAATTTCATTCAGTTCTTAATGAACCCAAAGAAATGGTGGATACCCCTCACCATTATTCTTACTGTAAGTTTAATCGGAGTTTCCATAATTGGTTACGAAACTTACTATAAAGCACCACCTATTCCAGATTATGTGGCAGAAAATGGTGAGATCGTTTTTTCGCAAGATGAAATTTTAGCAGGCCAGTCCGTGTTTTTAAGATATGCACTTATGGAATACGGCAGCATGTTTGGTGATGGTGCCAACCGTGGGCCAGACTACACCGCGCAGGCTCTTCATCAAACTGCTATTTATTTGCAACAATACTATGGCAACCAACCCAACATAACAAAATTGGAGTGGCTGGGAGTAAATGTTCAAGTACAACGGGAGATAAAGGAAAATAAATATTTAAAGTCCAATAATCAGGTAAAGCTGTCACCAGCCCAGGTGTATGCATGCGAACAGCTGACATTATTTTATTTAGACGTGTTTAAAGGAAGTGGAAAGGAATCTTTTGCACCGGCAAACTATATCAAATCCGATCTTGAAATAAAACAACTTTCCGCGTTCTTCTTTTGGGGGTCATGGGTTTGTGGTGTTGAACGGCCGGGCAAAGCCTATAGCTACACCCACAATTGGCCGTACGATCCGGTAGCCGGCAACACAG
The DNA here is from genome assembly GCA_016650355.1 of Bacteroidia bacterium. Classification (GTDB taxonomy): domain Bacteria; phylum Bacteroidota; class Bacteroidia; order Cytophagales; family Cyclobacteriaceae; genus ELB16-189. The sequence continues at coordinate 2,823 of JAENVX010000067.1, forward strand.
CTTCACCATCTGTTGTTGTCTGGACCATCATAGGATCGTTAGGTCTTATATTGGGCTTGGGTATCGTTTTGTACTATCACGGTAAACTGGAGAAGTTAACTGACTCTGCATATGTAGCTAACTCTGGCCCGTTAATGACACAAGAGGGTGTTACTGCATTTCAACCAACAGCATCACAACGTGCAACATTCAAATATTTCTATCTCGCTATTTTGCTCTTCATTACACAAGTTATTGCGGGCATATTAACGGTCCACGACTTTCTAAACTTTACAACATTTTTTGGTTATGATATCCGCACTATTCTACCGATTACTATTACACGCAGCTGGCACGTACAACTTTCCATACTTTGGATATCTACCTGCTGGATCGGTGCATCTTTTTTCATAGCGCCAATCTTAAGCCCGCTGGAACCTGTTAATCAACGATCAAGAATTAATTTGATATTTGGTCTTATCGTAATCTTGGGAGTAGGCTCAATGGTAGGCATCTATGCTGGCCCTCTAGGTATCTTTGAAAATTGGTATTTGTTCGGTCATCAGGGATGGGAATATGTAGAGCCCGGTAAATTGTGGCAAGGATTACTGTTCGTTATTTTAGCCATGTGGTGCTACACCCTTTATAAAGCACTTAAGCCTGCCATAAAAATTGGTCAGCCATGGCAATTGCCAAATTGGTTAGTTTACGCAACGTGTAGTATTCTTGTGTTGTTGCTATCCGGTTTTGTAGCAACTCCAAAAACTAATTTTGTGATTGCTGACTTCTGGCGCTGGTGTGTCATTCACATGTGGGCAGAAGCATTCTTTGAGGTATTCACAACCGTGTTGGTAGGTTACTTCATGGTGCTGATGGGCTTGGTGAGTAAGCAGGCTGCCATTCGAGTGATTTACATTGCAACGTTACTTTTTCTTGGGTCTGGTTTACTTGGCATCTCACATAATTTTTATTGGAATGCTAAACCTGTTGGCACCATGGCGCTGGGTTCTGTCTTTTCTACACTACAAGTCATTCCACTCATTTTGCTTATGCTGGAAGCTTGGCGTTTTCAAAAGTTACCAGCTGTTGTAGAGTCAACTCCGCTCAACGGCAAGTCACCATTATCACAAACAAAATTTGGCATGCCAGAAGTTTTCCTGTTTTTGATCGGTGTAAATTTTTGGAATTTCTTTGGTGCCGGTGTATTAGGATTCATCATAAATCTTCCCCTTGCAAACTACTACGAGCATGGAACATACCTTACCGTTAATCATGGACACGCTGCGCTGATGGGTGTCTATGGCAATCTCTCCATTGCTACCATCATATTTTGCAGTCAACTACTTACTGACTCCAACCATTGGAAAGGTAAAGCACTTCGCATTTCCTTCTGGTCGATCAATATCGGATTGCTTCTGATGGTGTTATTGGATCTTTTCCCGGCCGGTTTGCTTCAGTTTCAGGCCGTGGTGGAAAAAGGACTTTGGTATGCGCGGTCTGCGACATTCATTGATAGCGATCCATTTCAAACCTTAACCTGGATGCGAATCATAGGCGGAGGTATTTTTGTAGTAGGTGGAGTAATACCCTTAACATGGGCTATCAGCAGCACCGCCAGGCACTTTAAAAAACCTTTTACTCAAGAAGCGGAAAAAATGAGTGCGGTACAGACCACGTTTAATTAAATTAATTGTTTGGGCTAATTAAATAATCAATATGCAAACATCACTTCACTCATTTCACATCCCCGTTATGGGATTGGCGTTCACTGTGGACTCCCCTATCAAGGTAGCCCGTTTTGGGATACCGTCAGTTATGTCGATCGTAGAAGATCGTCTTATTGAAATGATGCGAAAGCATTACTACGGAAGCATCAATGAAAAATATACGCCTATTACCACGCATGAACCTGACTATCGCGCAAAGCGTATTACGGATTATCTCAATCTAGTTTTCAAAATAGTAAATGAGCAGATCGAGATTCTTAAAGCATCGGCCTTTAAAGCAGGAAATGATTTGGCAAAGTATTTTGAGATGCTTCCAACCAATAATAAGTTAAGAGAACTCTATTTTCAAATGATTCAATCTCCTGATGGGTCAAAAAAAGCATCGTTACAAGACTATCTTAAAAGTCAAATCGTTTCTGGAAGTATTGATGTAAATATCATGACAAAATTAGATGGCAACAATTCAGGTAATAAAGGAGTTGTAATAGAAGATGGTACGGATGCAGTATCTGCCCTGAGGGGTTATGCTCTGAGTGCTTTAAATAATTCATCAATTATTTTTTCTGCAGGACTAAATCCAAGGCTATTTAACTATCTAGAAAAATTTACAACATTCGATGCTACCGGCCTGGGAGAGTTTAGTAAAAAAGTAGTTATCAAAGTAAGCGACTATCGCTCTGCCTTAATTCAGGGAAAGTATCTTGCAAAAAAAGGAATTTGGGTGAGTGAGTTTCGTCTGGAGTCAGGCTTAAACTGTGGCGGTCATGCATTTGCTACCGATGGCTATCTGATGGGTCCCATATTGGAAGAATTTAAAAATAAGAGAGAAGAACTTATTACAACACTTCACGCAATCTATAGTCCTGCAATAAAAGCCAAAGGCAAGCTTGCCTTCGACTCGCCACATCCTATAAAAATAACAGCACAAGGCGGAATTGGTACTGCGTCTGAGAATGAATTTATTCTTCGTCATTATGGCGTAGACAGCACGGGGTGGGGTACTCCATTTTTACTTTGCCCTGAAGCTACTACGGTAGATGAAAACACTTTAGGATTATTAAGCAAAGCCACTAAATCAAATATTAACCTTAGCAACAATTCTCCATTAGGTGTTCGTTTTCACTACCTGAAAGGAACTACTTCTGAAAATGAAAAGTTGACGCGGATTGAATCCGGAAAACCCGGGAGCCCGTGTACTGAAAAGCACCTGGCGTTCAATACGGAGTTTACGACAGAACCAATTTGCACTGCTTCTCACAAATATCAGCGCTTAAAAATTGAACAACTTAAATCATTGAATTTATCTGAGGATGAATTCCAAAAGCAACTGGATAATGTATACGCCAAAGAATGTTTGTGTGTTGGACTAAGTAATTCTGCCAGTCTTGAATATAAGCAACCATTTCTAAAGAGATTAAAGAGTGTTACCATCTGCCCTGGCCCCAACATTGCTTTTTTTTCCGAAATAGTTTCTCTTCAGCAAATGACTGATCATATTTATGGAAGGGCTGACATACTGCAGCGAGAAGACAGACCTCACATGTTTATCAATGAATTGCAACTCTATATCGATTATCTGAAAGAACAAATAGAGCTCGCAGGTGAGGAAGAAAAACGAATTCAGTATTGCATTAAGTTTGGGGAAAATATGTTGGCAGGAATTAACTATTACAAATCATTAGACACTGTACTCGATACTATTTCGAGTAAAATGGCACTTGAACAAGCCGAAAATCAAATTAACACTATGCTGGATTGTTTTCTGATAAAACAAAAAGAATAGCCGCTCTAATTTTGCAAACCGAATTCTATTATAATATGAAGCACCCTTAGGCACTTTAGGTGGCCTGAGTCAAAAAAGCCAAACAATGAGTTTACATATCGGTGCAAAAGTTGGCGAGATTGCCCACACTGTATTAATTACCGGAGATCCTTTAAGGGCAAAATATTATGCAGAGACTACGCTCACCAACACAATTTGCTATAATCAAATTCGAGGAATGTTTGGGTTTACCGGTAAATACAAAGGTAAATCAATTTCTATTCAAGGCACGGGGATTGGTATTCCAAGTACCGCTCTTTATATCCATGAATTAATTCATAGCTATGGCGTGCGATGTATTATACGTGTGGGCACATGTGGCGCCATTCGGCAGGATATTAAATTGGGACAAGTTATATTGGCGAACAGTTCTAGGACAGATTCAAATACCATTCATCTGCTAAATAAGGATAAAACATTTCAGCCGAAAGCAGATTCCAGCCTGCTCACCAAAGCACAGAAATCTGCGATTGAACTTCGCATTCAGACAATAACAGGAAATGTCTTCAGTACAGATCTTTTTTATAGTGATGATGATCCAGTCCGCTGGAATGAATCAATTCATCAAGGTGTGATTGGTGTTGATATGGAGACGAGTGTTTTGTATGCGCTTGGAGAAAAGTACAACATTCAATGTTTGTCCATTTTGACTGTGAGTGACAACATTCTTACAGGTGAATGTGCTTCCTCAGTAGAACGGGAAATGAAGACTTTTGACATGATAGAGCTTGCCCTGGAGATAGCAGAATAGCTTATGAAACTTAAAGGGTAACAGCCCTTGATCGATACCTGGAATGAATAACCAAAACAACCAACGTAACAAAGTAAATAAGAATACCAGCAGCCGAAAGGATACCACTTATTCTTCTCCCTTCAAGGTTTTCGAAAATATCAAACGATAAGCGAAGCAGTAAGGAACCTTGCACTAAAAATAACCAACCATACAATATTGGATGAAACGGTTTGATCGTAATTCCAAGAACACCTGGCAAAATTATTGGGCCATGTGCAAAGATCATTGAGAATGTATAGCCAATGAAAAATATGTGCACCAATATATCGTATGAAAAAGGTGCATCAGGCAACACTATTAATAAAACACCTTCAAGAATCAACCAGAAATTCGCTAACAATAAAGCCGTTGATGAAAATTTGGTTAATCCCTCTTTTTTAAGTCCGATACTAATCACATCATGCTTTAACATCCACGTGGCAATGCTTAGTAATGCAATACCAGAGATATACTTACCCATACCATGAAAGTCGATAATAGCTCCTAGTAGGAAGAGAATCAGAAAACAGCACAAGATATACTTCGCATTTTTAGAAACCGGCAGAAATTTAGTCAACTCTAAACGTTCGGCAGTGATTGTTAATACTATAAATCCCATCCACCAGGGTAAAGTTGATGGATAAAATTTCACTTGAACAAGCATTGCATTTCCAATTACCAAACAGGCCGCGCCACCCAACATAATTAGTGCGGATAGATCACGAGGATACAAGTACAAGTAATAGGCAAGAATAAAAAATAGGCCAATGCTTCCCGCAACAAGAAATAAAAGTCCAGGCTGGAAATAGCCCGGAATTGCCATCATTAAACTAAGTGCACTAATAAATGGAATAGCCAACAAGTAATTATGCTTTAATGGAATTACCTTTTCCAATGCAATGAGCGTTGTTAAAAATCCTCCCACCATAATTGCACCATGATGAACAGCCAAAGGGACAATAGGAAAGTCCCAGCCAATTCGAATCAATCCGGCCCACATACCTGCTATTAGATTTATCACAGCAAGGGCCATAAACGGAATCCGTAGATACTGCATCTAGCTTTGGTAATAGGCCTCCATTAAATATCCTTTTTTTCAAATTTCCTCATCGCCAACAGTAAAGGGGCCAATGCCCATGCAACGAGAAATAGTATCGAATAAATAACGCCCATGTTGCTGCCAAAGAAGTTTTTGTAGAATGCTCCTGTATATCCCATCAAAGCAGATAAATCTAATTTTAATAAGATAATGATACGCGCAAGATCAACAGGATTAAGGGAAACCAAAGTCAACGTTACTTTATCTAATGGATAATCGCTGAAGCTATAGATGACATAAAGGATCAGTCCATCATAAATTAAGGTAAAGTAAAACCAGAATAACAATGCCACGCCAATTGCCTTTGCTTTATCACGTGTGGATACGGATGCCCCGAAAGCCAGTGCCACAAAAACAAACGTCAGTAAAAGCCCCGCCATAATCAGGTAAAGTGAGCTTTCGCTAAAATTCAAGACCAGCATAGGCAAGGCCACCCCAAGGATGTAGGCTGCGCAAAGTGCAAGCGATATGGAAAAGTATTCGGCAAAATAAATTGTTCTTCTACTCACCGGTTGGGCGAGAAGAAGCTCTATGAACTCGTATGAATTATAAAAATGAATGGTTGTAAAAATGATACTAACAAGCGGAACAACTAAAAGAATGATGTTCAGTAAACTTAATGTTGCCTTTCCTGGATCAGTGTCCAGGCTATACATGCTGAAAGTGACAAGCAACAAAAATAGCGTGTACAACATGACAAACCTGTTGCGCAGAATATCATACATTATATATTTGGCTATTTTAATCATACCCTTTCCATATCGTTAATATTTCGCTTCATTATGGTGGCGATAGCCCGGCCAAGTTTCAACTCACCCGTTTCTTCTTTTAATAAGTCGATTGTGTCATCAAATAGTATCTTGCCTTCCTCCAGATAAACAACATTAGAGGTCAGCTCATCAAGGTCGCTCATAATATGTGAGGTAATTAAAAAAGTTCTGTCCTTATTATTTCCGCTGACGATCTTTTCTTTGAGTATTTCTACTGCAACCGGGTCAAGGCCAGCAGTTGGCTCATCCAGGATCATAATCTTGGGATTAAATAGAAAAGCAAGGGAAGCACTAACCTTCTGTCGCGTGCCTCCCGAAAGCGTATGCATTCGTTTATCCGCCATACGATCAAGCTTGAATTCTTTAATCAATTCATCATCAATACCTCCTTGATTTTGCCGTAAATCTCGAATCATATCAAAGATTTGTCCAATCTTCATTTGATCTGGATATCTTCCTATTTGAGGCATGTAACCAATCTCATTTCTATAACTCCAGTCATTAGCAATTGGCTTTCCGTTTACAGTGATGCTACCCGTATCGGAAAGCACCATACCTAAAATGCATTTTATCAAGGTTGTCTTCCCGGAACCATTCGGGCCAATCATAGCGTAGGATTTACCGCGTTTGAAATCGACATGAATTGATTTCAACACTTCTAGTTTCCCAAACCGTTTATTTACATCAGAGACTGTAATCATAACTTCGCATTGCAGGATGAATATCTTTCAAATTTTCAGGCGTGATGGATGGTACAACTTTTTCGGTGCGATCGAGCATATACACTAAAAAACTGCGCCATAACATGATGGACGAAGGCATTTTCTCTACGATCATCGAATATAAGCTTACCGGATGAAAGGGTACGTCACCCACTCTATCTTTATTTAAATCATATCCTTCATATTTATCCCAATAATTGGCATCGACTGTATTCAATACCAAAGATCCATTGGTGGCCATATCGAATGTATTAGCAAGAAAATTATTTTTGATAAATACATTCTCATCGCAATTAGCCTGAAGCTTTATCGCCCAACCATTTTCAGAGAAAATATTTTGATATACCTGACATCGACTTGTTCCTTCAAGGTAAATGCCTGTAGAATTTCTTGAAAAAACATTTTTCTCAATGTAGCTATCGGAAATGTCTTTCAACAACAACCCATAAGAAGCCGCACCCCAATTATCTTCAAACCTGTTCCCAATCATCTTAACACCTTTGGTGTACAT
>JAENVX010000068.1 GCA_016650355.1 Bacteroidia bacterium
ATAATTTTTACACAAGGGCCACAAGGTTCGATGGAATTCAACTCGGTATCGGGATTCCCTTATTTTTTGGATCTCAAAGATCTAAGGTTGCCGCCGCAAACAAACAAATTAAAATTGTGGAAAATGAATCTACGTTTAAAAGACTACAGCTTCAAAATGACTTGCAGGCAGCCTTAGTCCAATACAGCAACAACTCCGAAATAGTCAATTATTTTGAAGTTACCCAATTGCCTAATGTGGAGACTATTTCTCAAACTACAACCCTGCAATATGCAGCAGGTGAAATAAATTATTCAGAATGGGTGATGTTGAACAATCAAGTGATACAAATTCGAAGCAATTACCTCGATGCATTGAAAAAACTAAATGACAGCATCAGTCAAATCAATTTCTTAACTACAAAATAAAATTACAATGAAACATATACTATTTTTTATAGCCATGCTGACGTTAGCAGGTTGCAGCACCAACAAAAATACAGAAGAAACAATCACAAAAGAGGCAAGCGGGAACAGTATCTCACTTTCGGATGCTCAGTTGAAATCTGCCGGTTTGGTAACCGGTACCCTGGAACAAAGGCGTTTATCAAACATTGTAAAAACAAATGGCAAAATTGATGTTCCGCCACAGAACCTGGTTTCGGTGAGTGTTCCTCTAGGGGGATATCTGAAATCAACAAAGTTGCTGCCCGGCATGCATTTGAAAAAAGGTGAAGTCATAGCCGTATTAGAAGATCAACAATACATTCAATTGCAGGAGAATTATTTGGTAACGAAAATAAAATTAGAGGTTGCTGAGCCAGAGTACGTGCGACAAAACGAATTAAACCAAAGTAAAGCCAGCAGTGATAAAGTATTACAACAAGCTAAGGGAGAATTTCAATCACTTAAAATAGCCTTAAGTGCATTAGCCGAGAAACTTAAGCTCATTAATATTAACCCGCAAGCATTAAGTGACCAGAATTTATCAAAGAACATTACGTTGCGGGCACCCTTTGACGGGTTTGTTTCAAAAGTAAATGTTAACATTGGTAAATACGTATCACCCTCTGATGTATTGTTTGAACTGGTAAACCCAAGTGATATACACCTGAACTTAAAAGTGTTTGAAAAAGATTTGATTCAGCTTTCAATCGGTCAAAAAGTAATAGCCTACACGAACACAGATCCTGAAAAGCTGCACGATTCCAAAATCATTCTCATCAGTAAGGATATTTCGCAAGAAAGAACAGCGGAAATACATTGTCATTTTGATCACTATGATAAGAACCTGCTCCCGGGAATGTATATGAATGCGGAAATCGAAATTAAATCAAATGAAGTATTTGCTGTTGAGGAAAAAGCCATTGTCAGTTATGACGGGGCTGAATATTTATTCGTAGCTCAAAACGACAACACCTTTGAAATGGTAGAGGCAACGTTCGGGGACAGAGAGAATGGTTGGGCTGAGGTTAAAAACTATGATTCATTCAAGGAAAAGAAAATTGTTACCCAAGGGGCTTACACCTTGTTAATGGGGTTAAAGAATAAATCGGAAGAATAATGGGGATTAACTTGCCTGCGCGCTTCGCATTTCACAAACAGAATTTGATTCCATCATTAGCCGTTCAAAAGAAAGTGGTGGGCAACACAAGAAACATAAAAACTGACAAGCCATGAAACAAATACTAATCGCTATTTCCATTTCTGCCCTTCTTCTGGGGTTTGGATGTACACAGAAAGAAAAACTAAGTGATCAACATCATCATGACGAGCAAGCTAAAGTTGAACAAGCTGAAGAGCACGCAAAACCTGAATTTGCCCCGGTGCAATTAGATAACGGTAAAAAGTGGATTGCCAATGCTGAAACATCCGATGGAATACAGAATATGCTCGCACTATTAGAAACACCGTCAGCTAACCCAACTTCTGATAGTAAGGTTTTGAAAGAAAAAATGATGTCGGAGTTTACCGGCATTTTGAAAAAGTGCACCATGAAGGGCGAATCGCACACACAGTTGCATAACTTTCTTCTTCCTCTAAAAGACAAATTGGAAAAAATGGAAGCGGGCAAGAAGCAAGACTTGGAAGAAATTAACTTTTATCTCAACACCTATAAAAACTATTTCGAATGAACTTAAAAGCATTTCACACGGAAGACAAACCCTTTCAGGCGAAGAAAATATTTTCTACTACCGAGGGACAGGTTAATTCGTTCCGCATCACAGCCGGAAACCAACTGAAAGAACATACCACAAAAGTTCCTGCCCTTTTGGTTTGTGTTACAGGGGAAGCTGTTTTTGAAAATGAGAAAGGAGCTTCTGAAAAACTTCTCTCAGGCGATTATGTAAATATTGAACCTGATGTAAAGCATTGGGTAACTGCCCGGCAGGACAGTCAGTTGTTGTTGATTAAATGAGGCTAATAAATATAACAAAGCGCATGTACAACTTTTACAACGGAAGTTGAAATTGTCTTAGGTCATTAGTCATTGGTCATTAGTCATTAGTCATTAGTCAATAGGCACTCACAACTTTTGGCCAATGGCCAACCTCCAATAGTAGAGGCTGCTTATTTCGGTATCTGTCTCTTGAAGAACGCCCATGCCTCCAGGTGCACGTCGATATCGTTTGGATAGTCGTGCTTGCCTCCGATCACTTTCAGCAATACAACCTCAGGCCTATTGTTCTTTCTGAACGCATACCTTTCGATCACTTTCCCGTCGGCGGGATCGGTATCGGGCAAACTTTCTTTTACGGGCCTGCCCCGGTACCCGGCCAGCGACGACCAATATTGGAACGTCGCATCCGTGGAACGAACGGTACCGGCCTTGAAATTGCCCGTCCGGACTTCTCCACCATTGTACGGGTTCACCGGATCCGTTGTGCTGTTGATGATCATCACCGCCATGGGAACGTTGAGGCCCGCGCAATCCATATTCTGATCGTCAGGAAGGTTGGCAATGATGGCGGTGACAGCCCGGAACCTGGCTGGCATGAGCAAGGCAAGCTTGTAGGCCATGTGTCCTCCTCCCGACGTGCCCACGGCAAAGACCTGTCGGTCATTGATTTTGTATTTTGTCTTAAAATAGAGGATCATGTATTGAAAGAAGGAGATCTCGTCTATGTTTTCAATGTTCGCCTCTGAGCTTGCTGTTTTGCGACATTCATTCCAGAATTTCCTATAGCCATCCGGGTAAACGGTAATAAAATTCTCTTCCACCGCTTTTTCTTCAAGCCGGGATGTCCGGCGCGCCATTTGTATTCCGTCGCCGCCGGAGCCATGCAGAACAAAAATGAGACTAGTGGCAGCATTAGTCGGTTGCGTGCCGTTAAAGTGAAATGTGCGGTAGTGCCCGTCAATAAGCACCGAGTCGCTCTTGAGCGGCGGTTGGGCTTTCGCACAGAAAAGTGAAAGCACTAAAAACGCGAGGGAAAATGAGGTGATGCGGAACAAATGGTTATTCGTTAAAGACTTAAAGGTAACGATAAAGGTCAAAAAAACGTGACCTACTCCGTCAGGTAGATTTAGTCTTGCCACAAAATCCCATCAATAAAATAATTTATACATGAACTGGCATAGATTAAACGTAGCAGAACTTTTTTTTTGAATTGCTGGGTTCAAACCAACAAGGGTTAAATACAATAACCGCTGAAGAAAAGTTACGGCAATCCGGGCCCAACGAATTGGAAGAAGCCAAAAAGAAAAGCGTGGCCGGTACGAACTTGTTGATACTGGCTATAAGGATGGGCTTACAGACAACAAGGATGATATCCTTCCATTTTAACATATATCTTCTACATTGATAATTGCTACCACAAGGGACATAAACTATACGGTCGAATACAGTTTGTAAATTCCTTTCAAGATATCAAGATCCAATTTGTACAATCATTTCCTGGACGGCCAGAACCAAAATAATATAAGAATTACGCATACGAATAATCAAATCAAATCTGTACCAGAAAGGAGGCCCGGGAAGCATATAAGACTGATAAAGAAAAATACTTTGAATCTGTATCAAAAAGGATTGTTGGATTGCTTAACTACTACCTAAAAGAATACCGGAGAAAAAGGTAGAATTCCCGCCTGGATACGACTACAGAAACATTGAGTTATTTCTTAATGCGTTGTAGAATATGTCTATAAATTAGATATGGCAGGAATGAGGGTCCAGCCCAATGATGCGTTTGACCTGTACAACTTGGTATAGGTACGGCCAGGAATGAAGTACTTCACTCTTGAAAAAAGATGGAAAAGAATCATTGAAGATTGTGGGATGAAGCAGTATATATTTTCGCCTTAGAAATTTGTTGGCATCCGAAAGCAAGTATTTATATGAAGCATATTTTCCACCTTAGAATCACACCGAAACGCTTATGCCCAATTCTTGAACAGCCGGATTGCGGATGCGGATTTTTTTGTAAACGAAGCCAATGATGCAAGAGAATCGTGAGGAAAGAAACCAACTCATACGGAAATGGCTGGTCGCAGTTTTGGCATCCAGGCAATCCGTAAAATATCGCATAAACATCGTAGTCTAGAAAAAAGAATTTGCTTCTAAAAACAAGAGTGTCATCAAAGTTCACTCATTCTTCGACTATAAACGCTTAAAACAGCCCGAAATTAAAAATAAGCGACAAACCTGACATAAATCATCCTCCCCTAAAGCATTTATCATCATTCGATGAATGGCCACCCTATACATTTGTGCCGTAATAAAAGCAAAACACATGAAAGCATTACAACTCGTTACTATTACGGTATGGCTACTTTTCATTCAGGTCAGTTTTCTGGCCGCGCAATCCTTTAGTATCCATTTGAACAAAGCTACTGTAACAGGAACTTCCAATTTGCATGACTGGGAATCGACCATCGAAAAACTTGAATGTACAGGAAGCTTTACATTGGCAAACAACACCTTGAAGGATATCAAAGACGTGGTTGTTAAAATCCCGGTGAAAAGTATAAAAAGTCCCAAAGGAAAAATCATGGATAGCAAAACGTACGAGGCATTTAACTATGAAAAGTACCCATCCATCATCTTTACCCTGAAAACTAAAAAAATCAATGACGCAAACTCAACCATTGAGGTCGAGGGAGACCTTTCCATGGCTGGTGTAACAAAAGCCATTAGCATGATACTGAATTATAAATTGGTACCCAGTGGGGAAATGCAAGTTTCCGGCGCTAAAAAAATAATCATGACTGAATTTAAAATGAAGCCACCCACCGCTATGATGGGAACCATCAAGGTCGGAAATGAAGTGGTGGTGAATTTCGACCTCATGCTTTCTATGAATAATACACTTTAACATTTATATAAATCAAACGATTATACTTTAAACCTTACAATTATGTTACGCTCTAAAACACTCCGATTCATGATGCTCATAGTCATCATGACCTTTACCCTGGGCGCTTATGCTCAGTTGTCCCCTATCCAATACTTCAGACCCTACGATCAAAGCGGTTTAAACGTATTTGAAACCTCAAAAATTGACACAGTAGTTTTTGAAGGATTGAAATTAAGAATTGGTGCAAATTTTACGCAGCAGTACCAAAGCCTCAAACATACTAACTCAGAAAACGTAGTGGGCGAAGTAAACAAAAACGAGCTCTATGACCTGAGTCCCGGATTCAACCTGGCTATGGCGAATTTAAACCTCGATGTGCAGTTAGCCGATGGCGTAAGGGTTAGCCTGGTGTCTTACATGTCAACCCGTCACCACAATGAGTTCTGGGTAAAAGGAGGATATTTCCAGATCGACAAAGTTGGTTTTCTGAACAATGAATTCATGAACAATCTGTGGAAAAACCTTTCATTGAAAATCGGTCACATGGAAGTTAACTATGGTGACACACACTTTCGCAGAAGCGATGCTGGTAATGCACTATACAACCCATTTGTTGAGAACAACATCATGGATGCCTTTGCAACCGAAATCGGTGGTGAATTGAACTGGCAGAAATCCGGTTTCCTTGCCATGGTTGGAATAACCGATGGTGAAGTTCAGGGAAGTGTAACCAAAGGTGAGGATCGTTCCCCTTCCATTTATGGTAAATTAGGATACGACAACCAAATTACCGAAGCCGCACGGGTGCGCCTGACTGGTTCCGTATACACAACAAAATCTTCTATCAGCAACACAATTTATTCTGGTGACCGCGCCGGATCACGTTACTACATGGTGATGGAAGGACCTACCGCTACTGCTGCAGCGAACTTTACTTCAGGACGTATCAACCCAGGTTTCAAAGACAATGTGACCAGCTTCATGATCAACCCTTTCATTAAAATTAAAAATGTTGAACTGTTTGGAACTTATGAAGTATCAAAAGGTAAAAGCCAGGTTGAGAATGGTGAGATACAATCAACAGATCCTGCACAGCCTTACCTTGCCAAACAGGAAGATCGCCAGTTCAATCAGTTTGCTGTGGATGGTCTGTACCGTTTTGCCAACGATAAATTATATGTAGGCGCAAAGTATAATGTTGTGGAAGGTGATCTTGTTATCGGATCCAGTACTACACAACCTAACATCAGCCAGGGTGTACGTGAAAACGTAAAAGTTGAACGCACTGCCTTCGCAGCCGGATGGTTTGTGACACCAAACATCCTGATGAAAGCTGAGTATGTAACACAAAAATACCTTGATTTCCCCACTGCAGATCTAAGGAGCAATGGTCAATTCGAAGGATTCGTTATCGAAGGTATCATAGGTTTCTAAACTGAATGCAAAAGTAGGGTCCGGATGGACCCTACTTTATTTTTAAACATTGATAGCAATGAAAACGCTAACCATATTCACCATCGCTGTTATAGTAATCCTCAGTAGCGGATTTGCTAACAAAAGAATTTGGATCGTAGATGCCGAAAGCCGGCTTTCCATTCAAGGGTCTACCAATGTCAACAACTTTACCTGTAAAATTGAATACTGCACCGGTACCGATACCCTTCAGTATGTCGAAAATTCATCCGCTTCCGAACTCAGCTTTACCCGTAGCCGCATGACAATACCCGTTCGAAGCTTCGATTGTGGTACTAGACAAATATCAAAAGACTTCTGGAGGACACTAAAATCAGAAACCTATCCTGAACTTGACATCAATTTCAGATCTCTTCAGCATATGGTTTTTAAAAACAACAGTTATACAAACGGTGTGGTAGATATAAAACTGGCTGGTGTCACCAGCAGATATAACATCCGTTACCGTGTTTCAGTAAGAGATAATAACACCATTTTACTAAATGGATTTCACAAAGTTCATTTCTCGGATTTCAACCTTGAAGCACCCAGAAAAATGAAGGGCCTGATCAAAGTGAAAGAGGTTATGAATGTGGAATTTAACCTTGTGCTCAGGATGATTTAACGGATGATCCTTGTGTTTTTTCTGAAGGAGATACTCAGCTGTTATCTGAGAAGGATCAAGTGTTGAAAAGAGAAACTCAATCTCTCATTTACTGCCCGAAGCCGAGTGCCTCAGAG
>JAENVX010000069.1 GCA_016650355.1 Bacteroidia bacterium
AATAAAATTTCATTACCGCTGGGGGATCTTTAACATTTCGCCCACTGTAAGAGATAAATCTCCCTTCTTGTTCCACTCCATCAATTCTTTAATAGAAATGCTGTATTTCCTTGAAATGCTGTAGAGCGTATCAGAAGCTTGCACCTCATGAACTTTAGCGGTGAACACTAATCCCTTGCTTGTTCCTTCAATACCGTCACTTGCTGAAGCCATTTTCAAAACCTGGCCTGGCTTCAATCCATCTGTTACCGCCAAATCATTCCATTGCAATAAGCTAAGTAAATCCACTTTATTTATTTTGGCTATTGAATAAAGCGTCTCACCCTGCTTGACAGTGTATGTTAATGTTGGTGAAGTTTTTTCAATGACTTCCGAGCCATTATTCCGTTGCTCTTTTGATAAGAGTACTTCATTAGTGTTTTCATCATTCGCAACAACCTGCAGTATTTTCTTCTCAGGTTTTGCGGTCCACTCAAACTCTTCTTCATCATCAATTAGCGCTACTTCCTCGACTTCGGGCATCATCTCGCTATTCGGCTTTGCACCACTTAACCAAACCATGCTGCCAGAAGGCACTCGTTGATCATCGGTAAAGCGATTATATTTTTTAAGTTTTTTAAGCTGCACACCTGTGAGCTGGCTTATACGCCACAAATCTTCATCTGTGTCAACTCTATAAAATTCAGTCAGCGATTTTGATTTCTTTTTTTCAATGAAATAATAAGAGCCGACTCGTATGTTATGATCAATTGAAATGTCGTTATATTTTATAAATGATGAGAGCTCAATTGCAGCCCGATTAGCAAGCGTTGTCACTGATTCACCATCTCTTGCCATAATCACAAGCAAATCATTTATTTTAATTTCCGGCACCAGCTGAGGCCTTTCAATGCTTGAAACAATTGGGTCATGTGCCTGAGCCTTGTTTTTGATAATACTTGCAACAGCGACATTTACCTCTTTGAATTCATCTGTTGTGCCAGAAGGAATTAGAACCGTATAGGATTTATCTGAAGGAACAACTCCCTTCTTTACCCACTTATTATATTCCATTAGCTGTTCTTCATCAATGGAAACTTCTACCGCAATATCGTGTAGAGATCTACCCGATATTTCGAATGGGGTCACTTTTACTTGCGCCTCTCCGCTTATAGCATTTTCAAAGGCTACTTTATGCGCTAGATATTTTTTAACATACCAATAAGTTTCACTGGTGATCTCCATGTGCTTCGCTCCGTTATATTGGTCACCAACGGCTCGCTGTACTCCACCCGCACCCATCTGATAGGATTGCAAAGCATAGAGCCAGTTATTAAACATATAATTATTTTGCTTCAGATATTTTGCGGCAGCGCGTGTAGAAGAAATCAGATTGACACGCTCGTCAACATCCTGATCCATTCGCAAACCCAATTCCATTGCAGTAAAATCTTTGAACTGCCAGAAGCCGACTGCATCCGTGACAGAAACCGCATCGCTGATTAAGGCGCTTTCCTGTAATGCCAAAAATTTAAAATCATCTGGTAGGCGTTCCTCTTCAAAAATTTTTTCGATAATAGGGAAATATGTTTTAGCGCGCTCTACTTTAATGGCAAGATAACGAGGGTATTTTGTAAGCGCATCAACATCCTTCTGCATCTCACGCCTGGCATCATCACGAATGGTGAGTGTCATGCCTGCGAATCGCATCTTATGTGGTACTTCAGTGGCTTGCCCGTATGAGGCAGCAGCTCTGATAAAAAATAGTGCAACTGCAAAAAATCTCATTGACACAAAGGTATAAAAAAGTACAAACGCGTCCTACAATTTCCGCATCATCAATATCCCATCACGAATTGGTATCAGCACATTCTCAACCCTTAGGTCTGCCTGAATTTTCTTATTAAAGTCTAAAATAGCACGCGTGTCTTTGTCTGGCTTGGCATCCAAAATTTTTCCACTCCATAAGACATTATCTGCAATTACATAGCCACCGGAAGGAACCTTATCAATTACCAGGTCAAAATAATTTGAATAGTTTTCCTTATCTGCATCGATGAAAACGAGATCGAATTTTGCTTTTAGATCAGGGATTATTTTCAAGGCATTTCCAATTCTATAATCGACCACACCCTGCAATCCGGCTTCCTTAAAATAGCCTCTGACTTTGCTTTCCAGTTCCTCATTTATATCCAGTGTGATAAGTTTACCTCCGGGAGCCAAGCCCTCCGCAAGGCAGATTGCAGAATAACCAGTATACGT
>JAENVX010000070.1 GCA_016650355.1 Bacteroidia bacterium
AGCTCCTGCTGAAGCGCACTAATGTAAGCATCACGCTTTACATAGACAGCATCAGAAGCTGTTTTAAAGCGCTGCCAGAGCATGTCCTTATCATCACGCGGCACAGGCCCAACGTGACGGAACTCGTTGTGCAATTCGTTCAACTCCCGAACGGCTTCATTCAGACTTTCCACAGAGACCAGATGCTCGGCTCGTTGGCATAACTCCACCTTCGCTTCAAGATTTTTCTTCCGGTCGAGCTCCTTTAATTCAAAATAGATACTGCGATTGTCATAAAACCGATCGACCAATGCAGAGTAGTTGGCCCATAAGCTCTTCACATCGGTATTGGGTACAGGCCCAACTTGCTTCCATTGAATTTGAATTTCCTTAAAGCTGTGAAAACTATGTTCAGTATCTTCAGCATCAGCAAGCGCCCTGAGCTTCTCCAGGAGCTCTGTTCTTCTTTTTAGATTATCTGTCTTCTGATCTTCAATCTTCTTATAAAAATTAAAGCGCTTGTCTTTTAATAGTCGAAGCGTAGCATCAAATGAATTATTTAACTCGTCATTCTTAAATTCAAAGTTTTCGGCAACACCACCATCTTTTAAATACAAGTCGAGCGCTTCTGCTTTTTCTTTCGATCGTATACTAGTATACAGAGGTTTTATCTCTTTTAGTATTGCATCTATTTTTTTGAAGTTGTCATCCTTGGAAAGTTCTTTCAACAACTCAACAAAGTCATGCTTAGAAAATTTTGAATAGTCGACTTGGCCATGGTTGTCTTCAGTTTCATGTAAAGTTTCATGTAAAGATTCATGTAAAGATTCTTGCTGAAGATGCTGATCAACCTCCACTATTGATTCTTCGTCACCCAATTTAAGGGATTCATTAGAAACGTCTTGTTCTAGTGCCATTATCCTGGTCGTTTCATTCTCGTTCTCAGCTATCATTTTACTTCTCAATTCAATGAATTTGACCTTTCAACCGCATATGTTGTAAAAATAACAAAATCATTCAATTCAATCTTGGATCGACAGGGTAATTTGAATAAACAGAAAACCGTCCACCCATTGCTTTTAAAGCCTTCTGCCACATCATTTCCGGGTTTGTTTCAAAAATCAATTTCTCATCAACATTATCACTCACTATCCATGAGTTGGCATTTAGTTCTTCTTCTAGTTGTCCTTGTGACCAACCGCTGTATCCAAGAAAAAATTTCAATTCAGTTTCTTCAAGTTGCTTGGAGAGTAACATCAAGTTAAGTTGCTCAAAATTTCCTCCCCAATATATTCCATCTCCTACTTCCACTGCATCTTCAAGGGTGTGCACACGATGAAGGTAATGGAGCGTATCTTGCTGAACAGGTCCACCAACATAAACCTGCGCGTCAAAATTTCTAATACTTTCCATAACGTCCTCGATTTTTGCGTGAGAAGGTTTGTTAAGCACAAAACCAAACGAGCCTTCCGCATTATGCTCACATAGGAGAATAATGGTTCGTTCGAAATTTGGATCTGGCAGATAGGGCTCCGAGACAAGGATGCAACCTTTCCTTGGTTTAACGCGATTGCTGTAATTAAAGAATTCCATAATCCGCTTTGTTTTATGTAAACGCTTTTATTTGTTTTCTGGTTTCTTCAAAAGTTGTTTCTTCACCCCAATAATAAACTCGTTAATAATAGTTGCAAAGGAATTGATTTATTAATTTTTCAAAAAACTTCATTCTCCCCCAAAATGAAAAGCATAGCTAGCATTAGAAAAGACTACACACTGGCGACTCTAGACATTAAAATAGTTGATAAAAATCCTATAAAGCAGTTTGAAAGATGGTTTGATGATGCAATGAAATCCAAAATTGTTGAGCCTACCGCGATGAATCTTGCAACGATTACAGCGAATGGAAGACCATCTTCCAGGATAGTTTTGCTGAAAGGTATTGAACAAAATCAATTTGTGTTTTATACAAATTACCAAAGTCAAAAGGGTGTTGAACTTGAAGACAATCCGAATTGCGCATTAACTTTTTTTTGGCCCGATCTGGAACGACAGATTCGGATTGAAGGCGTTGCCACACGTGTACCTGCATCAACTTCGGATGATTATTTTAAAAGTAGGCCAAGAGGAAGTCAGGTGGGAGCCTGGGCTTCTCCGCAAAGCACGTTGATAAAAGACAGAAAGATTCTGGAAGACCGCGTGGCTGAAATTGAAAAGCGCTATAAAGGAAAGGAAGTTTTACCTCGACCAAATCAATGGGGTGGCTTTGGTGTAGCTCCTTTTGAGATTGAGTTTTGGCAAGGTAGATCAAGCAGACTGCATGATCGAATCGTGTACACAAAAGTTGATCAGGAATGGAAGATCAACAGACTTGCACCTTGATTCAAGAATTTAGAATCCAGAATTCAGAAGACTAAATAATATCAAACAATGATTTCACGCCAACAAATCTCCTGACCGTAAATCCTTCACCGTAATTCACACCAATTGAATAACCCATTTCCTGGCCGCGAGATTCAACCATCTTTAGAAATCCTGGATTAGAAATATACGTAGTTGGCTCTTTACTTTTGGGATCATAAAACTGAGTTTTAAATGCACCAATAGCATTCATCTTCGTTTGCCATGAATCAGAAACATCAACAATAATATCAGGCTTTATGTATTGGCTCTGGATATAATGATACAATGCTTTTGGTCGCCACGGTGCTTGCACTTTTCCCTCCTCCGTAGTCTCAAATTTTGCCAATCCAGCTAAGAAAGAACACTCAAAGGCAAGATCTGCTCCTTTTCCATGATCTGGATGGCGATCATGGATGGCGTTGGCCAAAATCAAGTCTGGCTGGTACTTGCGGATGGCTTTTACCACAGCAATCTGCTCTTCTAACAGGCTTCTGAAGAATCCATCTTTCAAGTGCAAGTTCTCACGAACTGAGATACCCAATATTTTGGCCGATTCAGCAGCTTCCTGGCCTCTTGTCTCAACAGTCCCTCGAGTACCCAACTCACCTCGTGTGAAATCAACAATTCCTACTTTGTGACCCAAAGCCACATGCTTTGCTATCGTCCCGCCACAGCCCAATTCAGCATCATCTGGATGGGCAGCGAGAATGAGGATATCCAACTTCATTATGGTAGTAGTTTAGTGGCTGGCTACAGCTTCTTTGGAGGCTAAAAACCGCTCGGCATCAAGTGCTCCCATGCAACCTGTTCCAGCTGCGGTTACAGCCTGCCTGTAAATTTTATCGGCAGCATCACCCGTAGCAAACACGCCTTCAACTTTTGTTCGGGTACTGCCGACAATTATTTGAATGTATCCACTGTCATCCAGGTCTAAAATACCTTTAAAGATTTCGGTATTTGGTTTGTGTCCAATCGCCACAAAGAAACCCTTGATGGAAATTTCTTTTTTCTCTCCAGTCACATTGTTAACTACACGCATACCGGCAACATCCTGGTCTCCTAAAATTTCCTCCGTCTCTGTGTTCCACAAAATTTCAATCTTAGGATTATTCAACACACGTTGTTGCA
>JAENVX010000071.1 GCA_016650355.1 Bacteroidia bacterium
ACTGTTGGCAGTAGTAGGGCCCTTCTCCCCACTTCATTCGTAGCCGTGTCTTTAGTCATCCGTTAATGTTACATTACTCTTTATAATTAAGTCGTGCGGTGGGGCATTTTTCAACTTCATATTCAAATTCTTTCCAAGTAACTTAAACTTGATACTCTTTCAAGATTTCAATAAAACAGTAGCCTTGTTTAAGAATGCTGGTCAGCGACCAACATTAACATAAGTTAAGTATAGCGTCATGAATAGCTATTTTTCATACCTCGCCTTAGTAAATCATAAACTGTTAAGAAAGTTAAAACTATTCTTTACTCTTTGTCTTCCCTTTCTCTACTTTACCAAATGAATCAAATGCGATCACAGTCTTTCCATCTTTCCCCTGCGAAGCTCTTAGGAATACGCTTAATCCAACCTTTGCGCCGGTACCAACATTTTGAGGAACAAAATCTTTGTCACGTTTCTTAAGATTACTCAGCGGAATTTGGATACTTAAGTTTGTACTGTCTTTTAAGCTATACCTGCCTTCCAAAAATAAGGTGAGTACACTTGACTGAACTTCCATCCTGCTAATATCCAACTCTGTTCCATGAACGTTAAAGTCGGCCATGACCTCATCGAACCGAACATCTGTAAAGTCGCGCTTTTTAAACAGGAATTTGCTCATGTTTTCAAGTGGTGGAAAATCACTGATCCGTCCCTGCTTAACGTTAAATACTACGTGACCTTTCAACGGGGGCATCAGGACAAAAAAATTATTGTCAATGGCAGCTGTAACATCTATGTTGGCATTAAGGCTTCCTTCCAAATGTTCCGAACGAATCGCATTCTGTTTGAAGTTATCGAACATCTTGAAAAATTCTTTAATATCTGCATCGCGAACAGATGCGTTTAGGGCAAAAGGATTTACATCATCCGCTAGGTTATAAACGGTGGATGAAAATTCTACTGTTCCCCCAGCCATTGATATCTTCATGCCACTTGTTTGTAATGTATTGCCTGCCAGCAATACGTTTCCGGCAATTTCTGTTCCGTAGATGTCATTCCTTTTAAACTTATCAATCTTAAAGCTCAGGTCGAACTCTATCTTTTCATAAATCTGATCGAGCAGATCAGAAACTTTCTTCTTGTCGCGTGCATTTTTATCCATATCAACAATTTCTACTTTCTGTGCTAGAGGTCTCGTAAAATCAAGGGACGGAGAATAGATGTTTAACAGAACCTTGCCCTGCTTTTCAGGAATCAGGAAGAATGGAATGAAGCCTGTCACCAATCCTGAAAGAGAGATTCGATCTTCATTCATCCGCATCTTAATATCTTTAACGGTAAACTTCTTCTCCGTAAACATAAATGCTGCCTCAATACTGTCGAACTCAATATTTTTTGACCGGTACGCGAGCTTTCCACCTCTAACAATTGTCTCACCCTGAAGCTTGCCATGATAGCGTGTGGCGGCATCGTTAAAGTATTCATTCAGCTTACCCTGAAATTTTACTTTTGAAATAAAATGTCCCGCAATGAATTTAATTCTTGTTGTATCAACATTTGCATTTACCTTTCTAAGGTCCGAATCGAACCTTAAATCCAAATTTAAAAAGGGATCGGTGAGGTCATAAAAACTTGCTGAACCCGTAAAGGGCAGCGACTTGATTATTCCCGAAACGGAATCAAGCGTTACTTCCGAATTACGATCATCAAACCCGACCTCATTGCTTTTGTGATTTGTAAAAGATCCATTAAGAGAAGCGTTCCGCAAGGACAGATTTTTCCATGTTACATTACAATTTTGCAATGCAAAGGAAACATCTACGGAAGGTGTAACCCCTGATCCCATATCCCCTTTCAGGTGTACATCAACAACAACAGGCTTGCTGATTAGAAATTTACTCAGGCTTGCCCGCAACTGCTTGTTGACTACCTGAAGCCCCTCTTGAAAGTCAAGCTTGTCGGATTGAATGTTGATCTCAAAATTTCCTCCCGGCAAAAAGAATTGTAACGCGCCTGAGAGATTTATGGTTGATTTTTCCAACGCGAGAGACGAAGCTTCAATAACCAGCCTTTTTGAAGGATAGAAGAACTCGACATTCAGATCAGCATTGGTTTTCTTGTTTGCTAGGAAACTTCCTTTTGCTTCATTGAACATTAGCCCGACAAAATCAATTTCACCCTTAACATGACAGTGCATAGATGTGTCTGTGCTGATGAGGTGATTGCCGGCACGCACAAAGGTTGCCACGAATGATTTTCCGTTTAACGAATCCTGAAAGGCAATACTCACGTTTCTGAAGTTCATCTCATCGAAATCAATGGAGGCTGAAGAAACACTCACTGAATCCACCGTGTCATATGAAGCGCTCTTTTTGAAAACATCCAGGTTTATATAGCCGTCTTTGGTTCGGAAAATAAAAACTTCACCATTGACCACATCAATCGATTTAATGCTGGCCTGCTTTCGCAACAGTCTGAACGGTCGCACATTTAAATTTATCCTTTCCGCTCGCAGAAATTCGCGCTTGTGATATTGATAGCGCGGTCCGCGCAGGTATATATCTTTCAGGGAGAGAGAAATATTTGGAAAATCAGACAGCAGTGTAATTTCAAGATCACCAATCTGCACTTCACCGTTAACAGATTCTCTTATTTTCTCATTGACTTTGGCAAGAATTTCCGTTTTATAGCTGACAATAATCCCATAGCCAACGAGGATTATAACCATACTGCCCACCAGTAGCCATCTCAAAATCTTCGCCCACCGCTTCATGAAAATTGTAAAGACTTAAGTTAGTCAGAATTTTGACAGTACAAGCATGCAAAAAATGTTTTTGAAGTTTTGTGAGTCTTAAAAAAAGCTTTTGGATATTTGCGCATTCTATAGTAAAAGAATGTTGGTGAGCGACCAACATTAACATAGGGCATGCCCAGCAAATTATTTCTGACCTCAATTCATTTCTAATTTGTCCAACGTTATTTACTTTTCAAAGTCCAAGTTGTCTCGAAACCCCTTAAGTGTCCCCGTGGAAAATCTTTGTTAGCAGAGTGTCACTCGTTAAATGACCAAATTGCCCGGGGCCCTATTC
>JAENVX010000072.1 GCA_016650355.1 Bacteroidia bacterium
CACCTCTGCACGTCATGATGTTTTTCATAAAGACTATGCAGTGAAATATCCTGAATCATATGATCATAGTGTTCCAAAGGATTTGGTTTATTCAGGAAAGTACAAAGTAACAGATACTGTTCCCGGAGTTGATGTAAATATTGGAAAGTTGGTCTTGTCTCCTACACGCACATTTGCTCCCGTCATAATTGATGTGTTGAAAAAATTACGAAAGGAAATTCATGGATTGGTGCATTGTAGCGGTGGGGCTCAAACAAAAGTTTTACACTTTATTGAAAACCTACCCGACCAGCAGACCAGTCTTCATGTAATAAAAGACGACTTGTTCGATGTGCCTCCCCTTTTCAAACTTATACAAGAAGAATCGGGTACTGATTGGAAGGAGATGTATAAGGTGTTTAACATGGGTCATCGTATGGAAATTTATTTGAACCCTGAATTTGCAGATCAGGTGATTTCCATTTCAAAGAGTCATGGCGTTGAAGCCAAAATCATTGGAAGAGTTGAAGCCTCAACTCAAAAACGAGTTTCCATCAAAAGTGCGCTGGGGGAGTTTTCGTATTGAGTCCGGATAGTTAGCGAAACCAAAAAATATTGCAAATAAGTAACTACTCTACTTTCAAAATGATCAATTCGATCCTTCTGTTAATTGCCCTGTTCGCTTCACTATCGTTGGGTACAACTGGTTTGTCTTTTCCATAGCCCTTTGCCTCCAATCGTTCATTCACTATTCCTTTTTTATTAAAATAGGATATTGCACTCTCCGCCCTCCGTGCCGAGAGTTTCAAATTATAACCTGCATTCCCCACATCATCTGTGTGCGCGGCAATCTCGATTTTCACAGTCGGATTTTGGTGCATCAACTCAATAACTCTATCTAACTCTGCAAACGAGGAGCTGTTGAGCTCAGCTAAATTTGTTTCAAAAGTGATGTTATTTAATGTAAGCTGTGCGCCTTCTTTAATGGGCGTCATTAATACGCTTACTCCATGATTACCGTCTGGTCCAGGCTCGCCCTCGCCAGCTATGATATGTGTAGTTGAAAAGAAATAACCTTTATCGCTGCTGGCAATCACTTCATATCGATCTCCTTTGCGGAGATATACTGACTCGCCTGATTCAGCGATGATCACCTCATCCTGGCTTAGGTTGTTAAATGTTACTCGTGTCTTTACTCTTTTGTTGCTTGTAATGTCCATTACATCCGCTGAAAATTTTATCTTTTCATGCGTCATAATTAGACTAAAGATAGTGTCCGCTCTAAAGGTCTCAGTATTAAATACAATTGGCTGCTCTGTTTCCGTAAAATTTTCAGCGAACGCTGAGATTGTATATTGATTTGCTGATTCGAATTTCAGACTTGGAGTCAGTTGGTCTGCCCTGATGGAATCATTCCAAATCAAATTACCCTTTTGGTCAGATACTTTTACAAACGCAGTAACCGGAATTTTGAGTTGACTGTCTGTGGGCACCACTTTTGCAGAGTATTCAGACATGAGACCAACATCTACATCTATCTCCTTATACGTTTCCTGTTTTCGTAAATCAAAATCCTCTACTTTCTTCAAATAACCCGGGTTGACAAACTCCACACGAAAGTGTGAACCCGCTGAAAGCACCAAACTATACCTGCCATCATTGGAATTATTTGCAAGCACCATCCTTTCATTGGTCTCCAAATTTAACACCGATACCGAGGCAGAAATTGGTCTTCCATTTTTTCCATCGCTCACAAATCCCTGCACCGTTACATTGATTAACTGGCGATACTCCAATGGAACGGGCATCGCATAAATATCCTTGTTGCTCATAAAATAAATAATATCTCCTGCAGCAGAGATGCTAGGCGATTGATCATTCTCGATTGAGTTGATGAAATCCAGTGACCTTGCCTCCACCCAGTTTCCATCTACATCCTTTCTGGATTGAAACAGATCATACTTGCCTTTTCCTTGTGGTGTTATTGCCGAGAAGATTAGTGTGTGATTATCAGCCATAATGCGCGGATCTCGAACGCATCCCATATTAATTTGTTCTGGCAATTTTTCTGGTTCTCCCCACTTTCCATCCGCCTGTTTGCGTGATACAAAAATTTCAAAACAATTCTCCTTGCTTTTCTTGTCCCTAGGATTATCATAGTTAATTCTTATAAAATAGAGAGAGTTGCCATCTGCTGAAATAGAGGAAAAGCCTTCATAGTCATCCGTATTGATGGGCGCCCCAACTGATATAGGTTCACTCCATTGCGCACCAGCTAATCGGTCAGAATAAAAAATATCTTCACTTTCATTTACACCTTCGATAACAGCTGTGAAATATATTCTGTTACCGTCATAACTAAGACTTGGTCCTGCTACAAAATTGCACTTTTGGTTAATGGCCGTTAATGGAGTTGGCGCAGCCCAGGTGCCATCAGCATTTTTCGAGGATTCAAATAATTCCCATCGCACTGCTTCCCTGGTTTCATTTTTATTGCTCTCAATGATCATAGTATTTCCATCGGCACTGATGGTTGGAGCAAATTCTGTGAACTGTGTTGTGCTTATGCCTTCTACGAGTTTGCGATCACTGGGACCCTGCTGAGCACTCAGTTGAAATGAACCAAACAACCAAATGCAGACGAGTGCGGAAAAAATTGACCTTATCATACCGGCAAAATAAGAAATTATCTGCCTATCAGAACAAAAGCCCCCCAATAAAATGGAGACTCATACTTTTTCTTCAATCCAAGTTGCGCATGCCTGAATGCCGTTACCTTATCTTTCTCGCTTAACAATTGATTATAAAAGCCGACCATTAATTCTTGTGTGGCTTCATCATTTACTTTCCATAAGCTCATGATTAGGCTATTTGCTCCCGACACTAAAAATGCTCGTTGAAGTCCATAAACACCCTCTCCATTTCGAATCTCTCCTGCTCCTGTTTCACATGCAGATAACACAACCAGATCTGTTCGTTCCAAATTTAAATTCATTACCTCAAGCGCAGTTAAAATCCCATCTTCCTCCTGAGCCTGCCCTGAAGCTGCTCCTCCTATGTTTTTTTCCACGCCAGCAAGTAACAACCCCGAACGTGTCAAGGGATTGTCGGAAGCCAATGAGATGTCACGCGAATAAACAATTGTTGTCTCGTTTTCCTTTTCCTGAATAAAAAATCCGTGAGTAGCAATGTGCAGCACATCAGGGCTCGCAATGCTTTTTATTTTCTCCTCCGTAGCCTCTTTGTATAAATACGAATTGACAGACCATTGATTCTTCTTTAAAATCTGTTCAATACTATTCACTTCTTGCTTTGTTCCCGGCAAGTCCGCAACTCCATTTCTTACAATTTCTGAAGCAGAGGTTTTTCTTGTCGACCCGATGTTTGTTTGTTGAGCTTTTGCTGATCTGAAATCCGGAAACCCGAACAGACTAGCAGATGGACTTGCAGAAATTGACCTCGGGGTTTGAAGCAATTCGCGGATGTTACTTGATAATCGAATAGTTAAGCGATCCACCAAATACTGATTATTTTTTACATCGTACAGCGTGTGTGGATTAATTTTATTATAAACACCATCAGCCGAAAAGTAAACAGTTGTCACATTTTTCAAAAGAGGCTCAAGCGGTTGCCAGTATATCTGATAGGAAATTTTATTATCGATTGCAAAACGCATTGTGTTGCTGTAGTAGCTGAACTGTCTTTTTTCCATTTTAGTACCATTTGCAAAAACATGCAAATCTGGAGCATCTTGCTCTGGCCTAACAATAAGAGCTGCATATAATACAGAATCCTTTGATGGACTTAATCTTATCATTTCCACGGCTGCTTCTCCTGGCTTCAACCCACCTTTAATATCCTTCCACGTAATCAACGGTTTGTTAAATTCCCCGGCAAAAAGTTCAGATTGAGTAGATAACCATTTTTCCAACTCATTGGCCTTTTGTTGGCTTTCGTCAATTATTTTTTGCTGACTAATTTTTTCTTCGAGTGAAAGCGAGGCCAACCGGGCTAATTTTTCCTTCAACTGAAGCCACTCCGTAAATTTTGTAAGAAGGTCTGAATTGCCGCTATTCAAAATACTATTTCTAACCTTTGTAGAAGCATTTAGCAACAGTGCCTTTGTCTCCAGTCTAAAATCGAAGAGCTCGCCCAATGCTATAAGGTCATTTTGTTGGTACTGAATGACAAATTCCTCATAATCATTGATCACCCTACTTACCTTGTTATAGTAGGCAGTTTTTTCATAATCACTAAGCGCGGGAAATAGCTCCTTGATTTGTTTGAGATAAAAAACTGAGACTTGTTTATAAAGCGGAGCGGCCACAACATATTCGCCAAGACCCTGATGCAAAGCCGCGAGATTATAGACTGTGTACATATAATCAGGATGCTCCTTGCCCAGTTTGGCTTCGCGTATTTTCAAAGCTGACTCAAGCATCATACGCGCTTTCTGAGGTTCACCTGTTTCCTGATAGATGGTTCCAAGGTTCGCTATTTTGTTGGCGTAACTCAGCGTTTGATCCCCACCATTCAATTTATCAACCTCCAATGCTTTTGCGTACAATGGGGTTGCCTTTTCAAACTTGCCCATTGCCTGATACAACGCAGCCAGATTTTGAAGACTAATTGCGAAGTCGGGGTGGCTTTCACCAATGCTCCTTCGGTCTGTGTTCAATACCTCAGTCAGCAACTTTTCCGCATCAGGATATCTAAGGGTTTGCTGGTAGATGGCTGCCAGGTTTTGCTTAATAGCAGAAAGTAAAACAGAAGAAGTTTTCGGATCATTCAACAGGTCTATATAAATTTTTTCGCCAGCCCCATAATTTCCGAGTGTTATGTAAAATGTAGCAAAGGAATTATACACTAGGCTTAGCTCAGGAGTTTGTAATTTTTTATAACCTTCAATTGACTCCAGATAATTTTGTTCCGATTCCTTATACTTCCCCATCTGTTGACGAAGCCGGGCTAATTGATATAATGCTTCCGCTTGCAAGGCTGGTTGTCCGCTTGATTTTTTTACGACTGATTCACCAAGGGTTTCTGCTTTCTGCCAATCACCCGATCCCTTATAAAGCTCGGCTAACTTGATTGAGATGGAGTTCTTGACAAGCGGTGATGTACTGTTTTTTTCATGATTGGTAAGGTGGTTAATGGCTCTCTCTGTCAAATTAAGTTGTACCAAAGCCTCACTATAAAGTTTTGAAATCTCTAACTGGTTTTTCTCTGGCATTCCAAGCAGAAAAATGTTATCAGTTGCAATTGCTTCTAAAATATTTCGCGCAAGATCCGGCCTGTTAGCATTAAGTAATTTTGTTGCCGCATTACTATGATGATTCGCCTGATCGGCTTGTGACAAGGATGCAAAATTTTTGAAGGCTTGAGAATAATTTTCACCTGCTAATTTTACGTTGCCTAAAAATATCTGTACGTCTGCTTCCAACTCCAGAACATATCCTAATTCTGCACTAGTCTGTTCATACAACTTTAGTGCGATTTGTTTTGACTGCGCTAGTTTACTTTGTGCTTCAGCGATTTGCCCATTCCTAAATAAAAATCTCGCATAGTTTTGCATAATTGAAAACCCGGTATTGCTTTTTACTCCTGTTTTGTTATAGCTTTCTTCAGCCATCTTAAAATATCGCAATGCCTCAGCCGGTTGACTCGTCTCAAATTCTATTGCAGCCTTCAAATATTGTCTTGCCTTTTGCTCTTCAGATGCGTCACCTTGTTGCACCAAGGTAAGAGCCTCGGTTGTATTACCCGTTGCGTCTGCTATCTGCACTAGTTGCTTCTTTGCCTGTGCATATTCGGGCCACGTCTGTAATTTGTTTTGCTCTGACAATGCAACAAACTCTTTTAGCTTTTGCTGCGCACTGATAAGATCATTACTCTTAGCATCAGCAAAGCCCGAATAGTAGAGTACAAGCAGATATTCCTCTCCCTCATCCGGCAATTGTTTCAACCCCATTACAGCTTCTCTCAATACACTTGATGCTTGTTTGAAGTCGTTTACTCCAAGCAGAACCTGCCCATAGCTGCTTTGTACTTTCAAATATTCGACACTACTTTTTCCTGGAGATTCAGAAAAGATTGTGGAAATTTCTTCATAATCTTTTTTTGCTGCTGGCCAGTTAGAAAGTGCCTGATTCATCTCGGCCCTTTTCAACAAAGACTCGGCATAGCGCTTACTTTTTTGCCCTTCTGCCTCCGCAAATAAGGCTACCTCATCTTTTGAAAAAATTAATCCCTTTTCATAATCCTGAGACGCAAGACAAATCACCGTTAACAGTTGCAATGAAAACATCTTGCTTTTCAAATCGAGAGATGCAGAAGCCACATATGCCTTTTCGGCATGTTGCATAGCCTCAGAATAGTTTTCGGATTGATAGCTGGCTACAGCTTGATTATAGTGGCTTTGCCAATCTTGGCTATTACCCAATAAAACGATAGATAGAAATAAAGATGTTAAAAAAAATAACTTCATACATCTAAAAATAAAAAGAGAATAAAACAATTTGAATTCCACTCGATATAATGCCTTGCTTTGTATCAAAAGATCGGTAGTCATCATGATTGTAGAATCAAAGTTATCCAAAGTGAATCATCTTCTCACAACCCTTTTGGATAATTCTCTTGTATTAAAAAAGTCCAAGCAATATATACTTTTCTATTTCAATAAAGGATCGCTTGTTAATTTTTAATATTGGGTTCGGCACCTGTTTGTACAAGCAATCTATTTAACTCTTCTTTCATCTGCACAAGAATCTCTACCATTTCAGGTTCATTTCGCCTTCCACCTTCTGTTTTCTTTGTCAAAGTAGTTGTGCTCATCTGGAAACTCGATATACTCTTCAGTAGAATTTGTCCGATAATATTGGCTGAGGTCTTTCCCATTTACCATCAAATCGAAAAGTAGCAGACCTCTTACTTCTAAATCTTGCTCTAACATTTTCCAGGTGCGGAACACTTCTTCATATTCCATAAGGCCTCCGTTTTGATCCAGTTTTAACTTTCCACCTATTGCCACTCGCTTTTCATACAAACTTGGTGCCGGCCTGCTAATTAAAAAATAATGGATTCCTTCATCATCAATGTAGTAACACATGAATTGATGACGACTGGCAATATCCAAATAATGTGCGTCATACTTCTCGTCAAATTTTTCTGCCATGCCTACGTTCTCAGGTGCCTTACCCAAGTACCTAATGATCGACATGAGCGCTTTGTCTTTTTCTTTTATAGAAAGATGTGAATCTGGATCGTAGTCCTTCTTATCGTTACAGGATTGAATAACCCCAACAAACAATAAAATGATTATTACTTTTAAAATATTCATAATGTAAAAATAAAAAAGACCCACCAAAAGGCGGGCCCTTTAAAAATATAACTAAACCTAAATTAGTATGCTGTTGCTTGAGGCTGAAATTCTGCCCAACCATCTGTCCAATCTGTTGCACCGAAAGCCCCTTTGTACGTCAGAGTCTTGTCAAAGAAACTTCCCAATTTTGCATTTGCAAAAAGAGTAGCCGCTGTTTGGCCAGTTAAGCTTCCTGATGAGATCGCAAAATTTGGATTAGATGGATAGGTTGATGCTGTATAAGCGCCAAAGAATAACTCCTTATCTAATCCATAAGCTGCGTAAGGATTAACCGAAGTTGCTGGAGATTCAGGAGTAGGAGACCAACCTCCATTTGCGCCTGATGCTGTTGGCTTCTCAACGATGCTACCTCCATTTATCCAAAAGTCCTTAACCGTTGTTGAAGCAGCACCAGAGACATTTGATCCAAATTCACCATTTGCTGTTGTGTTGGGTGCAAATAATACGTTGTTGCTGAGCACCGCAGCGCCTGAAGTGAAGTTGTCCAATGTAGCCTGATCATCCATTGTTAATCCAAGCGACCATCCTGAAATCACTGAATTGAAAAGAGATAACGCTGTTCTTCTGCGAATGTGCATGGCGCGGGTATAATTACCACTAATAGATCTTGCACTAGTACCGGAGCCCAAGCCCGTGTTAAAATCAAGCGGGCCGAACACACTTACGTTGGAAAAAACTCCTTTTGTATATCCAGCAAGCCCACTTGGTATATCATTGGCATTGCCTTGGTTATCACTTTCAAAAGCCGTTGAACCCGATTGATCGGCAAAGAAAGGATTCCTTACCGAAAGACCCCATTGTACATTACCACTCCAACCGAAATCTGTATCGAAATCATCATCCCACGTAGAAAGAGAAATAAGGTGTTTTGCGTTAACGCTTCCACCGAACCACTCAAAGCCATCATCACCACCAAAAGAAACTTGTACAAAATCAAGAGTAGTACCGCTACCAACTGCTCCTAATGTTAAGCTATTAGTCTCATTATTTGGAGTAAGTTCAACTCCGGCATATTCAATGCGCACATATTTTAATGAACCTGAATTTTCGTCAGCATTAGTTGTTGGACTGGTAATATTACCATAAGTCTGTGATGGTGTTATGCCCTCAATCGCAGGCATGGCCGATTGATTTACCCAAGCATTTCCAAGCAAAATTACTCCTCCCCAATCACCACGGTCGCGCTCACCTATAGCTTGTGACGAAGTAAAAACAATAGGTTTAGCAGCTGTTCCGTTGGCAATCAATTTTCCACCAGGTTGAATTATCAATGCCGCTTTAGTTGCCTTGTCTCCTTTGATAACTGTTCCTTCGGGAATAGTTAATGTAACACCGTTCGGCACAAAGACTTGTCCCTTCAATAAATAAGCTATGGATGCATCAAGCGTCTGCGTTGCCAGGATCCCTTCCAATTTAACAATAGGATCACCAACCGATATGATAAAGTTCGAAATAGCAGAAGGATAATCTTTATTGTCAATAGCTTGAAACGATACTACGATTACAGATCCGATTATTGCTGTAGATGGTATTGTGTATTCATACGGGATAGGAACAGATAGATCTAATGTGCTGATGTCTTTTGTTTCTGCTTCAACGCCAGCCACATATATTACTAGTGATTTACCTCCATTGGGAGCTGACACAGTTACATTTGCAGAAACTATTTTCCCTGGAGTATTCGCTGCAGCGGTGGGGTCAACATCCACAATTGGTGCTGGCTCTATCTTTTCACTTTCGTTACAACTTTGCAACACCAGAAGTGAGATACTTAAAACAAACAGGGCCAAGATTTGAGTAAATTTTTTCATACGGTTTACTTT
Source organism: Bacteroidia bacterium (assembly GCA_016650355.1). GTDB lineage: Bacteria > Bacteroidota > Bacteroidia > Cytophagales > Cyclobacteriaceae > ELB16-189. The sequence continues at coordinate 9,184 of JAENVX010000072.1, forward strand.
TTATTTGCCACAAAATTAAGACGAAGGCATTTTGAAATAGTGAAAGGGCAGTTAACGATTTATTACGCTAGTGTTACCATCTTCACTGCTTGTTATTAAATTAAAAAGTCTGCTATCCAATTGAATAACAGACTCTCTTTACCTAAATAGTTCTCTAGTTTTCTTTATTAAACTTCCATGACAGTGCGAGTGAAAACAACGCGCCTGTTTTGTAACGTTGAATAAGCGCCTCTTCTTTTTGAATTTTATTGTCGCTGTTGTTATCCTGATAGATCCGATATGCAGAGTTCAGAGCATTCTGAATATTTAACTTTGTTTCAAAACGTTTGCTTCCCCATTTTTTTGCAATCTGAAAGTCCAGCGAATTGCGCGGCATCTCATACCAGGATGGGAAGAGCTTATCACCAACCGTGAAAATGCGAGCGCCAAAAAGATTGTAAGCCCCATTTAGTGAAAGACCGGTGATTTCATCACTATAATAAAGTCCTACGTTGATTATGTAAGGCGATTGTCCTTGCAAAGGTCGGAATTGCGATTGGTTGGTAGCTTGTGTTCCTACATTTACCTCACTCTTGATTAATGCTGCATTCAGGTTAAAAGAAGTGTTGCGTAATATTTTAGACATGCCTAAACTGGCGAGTGACTTTCTAAACTCCAATTCAATTCCCAAATCTGTTGCTGACTCTGCATTTCCATAATAAAGTTGCGGAGTTTCGGAAGTTATTTGAAGGTACGTCTCAATCGGATTTTGAATGGACTTATAAAAAGTTCCGATACTCAACATTTCGCCTGGGTTAGGAAAGAATTCAAAACGCAAATCAATATTGTTGATAGAAGCCGTCTTAAGATTAGTGCTTCCAAAGATCCCCGCCTCGTATTCAAATTGGTAATATAAAAAAGGAGCAAGCTCTCTGAACTCAGGCCTATTTACTGTTCGACTATAGGCCGCCCGAAGAAGTGAACGATCGGTAACATTGTAAGCAATATTTACAGAGGGAAGCGGGCTGAAAATAGGATTGTTGACATTGACCCTACCTGAATTTGTACTAGCCGCTAATGTTTGAATGTTGTATTCTCCTCTGAATCCAAGAGACACATCAAATTTTCCGAAGGGCATTGCCGCACTTATATATCCTGCCGCCAAAAGATTTGTGCCCTGGTAAGCATCTTGAGGTTGTGTGCCTTCTTCTATGACAAAACCATCATTTTTTTTGATATTCTCAGGGGCAAAAATCTGATCTAAAGGAAGCTGACTTAACTCAAGCCCTGTTTGGCCATCCGAAGTTCCAGGGTATAAATAATTTAAATAACGCGCACTGAAGGAACGGGTCTTATATTCCGTAAAATACCCCGCCTTAATTGTTGGCCTGCGTTTTTCACTTTCGCCATTAAATTTCTTTTCAAAATTCAACCCATTGGAGATACCCTGGTCTGTTAGGTCAGACCAGAATCTTCCTGTTTCAAATAAATTTCCGCTTGATGGAAGCTGCATCGTGTAAGGAGCCTCAGTACCTTCAAGGTCCTTGCGCTGATAAGTTCGAAATCTTCTATAGTCAGGTTCATTTCGCTTGATGTAGTTAAGGCCAACCACCCAATTTAATTTCGATGTGCCATCACCAAGTGTATGAGTTCCATCCAACTGACCAGAATAAATGCTACGGCTCAAGTAGTGATACGCATAGTTGACAAGCTTGTCGTTAGGGCGTTGAACAAAATCCTCACCGGTGCGAATGGTGCTTTCATTCTCACCCAACTGCACAAATAAATTTTTGAATTCGATTTTATTTCGATTGTTAAGGTTAAACGACCAATTATGCATCAGGTTGACTCGTGTATCGTTGCTGGTGAAGTTGTCCTTGTACTGAAAGCGCTTGTCAGCCGAAGTCGCATCAAACGCATTGTAGCGTAGAAAATCAGATTGATAATGTTGATAGCTATTTGAATAGGCTACAGAAGTAAGATTACTCGCGGTAACTTTTCCAATTTTAAAATTTTGAGACGTTGCGAAGTTAAAACCAAAATCCAACGGTGCATTTTTCGTCTTATAATCGAAATTATTCGTCAATGATTTTCCGGCCCGTTCGCGCAAATTTGAATTCCGTGAAGAATTCTTTAATGCTGCAGTCCCAGGAAAGTTTGCCGGTAAATCGCGGAAGCCATTGTCAAAACCAAACACGTCTGTAGGACTTCGTTCCGATGAATTGAAATCCTGAAAGGTGGTGTTCGTTCGATATCCAAACGTTAACCCAGCACTTGTAAATTCTTCATATGCAGGATTTTTAGTGATCATGTGAATGACGCCACCCGCAAAATCACCGGGCAATTCAGCCGATCCGGATTTGTAAACCAACATCTGATCAATTGTTCCGGCAGGAATAAGATCAAAAGAAAATGAACGTTTATCGATTTCAGTGCTGGGCGCGATCACGCCATTAATCATCACTTGATTGTACCGCTCAGGCAAACCACGAATTAATACAAAGCGATTGTCAACAATGGTTACACCCGGCACGCGCTGCATCACTTGGGCTGCATCGCGATCGGGAAGTTTAGTAAGTTGCTCAGATGAAATACCACTTACTACCAATTTACTGTCTCTGATTGCACTGATTAGATTTGCGTCCGTTGCAATGTCTTTTCTGGCAATGATTACAATTTCCTCAAGCTCCGCTACGTCCTCAACTAGTGTAATCTCTAGAGTTGTTTTGCTTGCACTTTCAACGCCAACATCAGGTATCGTTTGTGTTTTGTAAGTTATAGAAGAAACCTCCATAACATATGTTCCCGGCTTTACATTGCTAATAAGGAAGTTTCCATCCAAGTCGGTTGCTGCACCTACTGTTGTACCTTGAATAACAACACTTGCACCGATCACACCCTCCATGGTTTTATGATCAACAACTCGGCCTGCTATGGTTCCATTTTGTGAAAAGGCTTGAAAACTGAACAGAGAGACAAATAAAACGCATATTGAACGCAGCATACTATTATTGTTTGCTGCAAAGGTCGATATGCAATATTACCCCTTAAGGTCGTTGATATTACCAAATTGTTAAGGCAGCCAAAGAAGGGCTAAGGCAATTGAGTTAGTTTGTTTCGAACAAATGATTTAACTCAAATGAAAATGAGCTACTTAGATCAATCTGCCAAATAACATAGCAGTAATTTTTGGGTAATCACTGTAAAGTTTGGATAATAAATAGTTCCAGTTTCAGGATACTAGTTTGAGGGACAACAAACATCCTCCCTGTAACTGGCAACCGGTAACTATTACTTGCTGATAGGAATCTTATTCAAGATGACTTTAATGATGTCCGAAGTTTTTACGTTATCTGCTTCTGCTTCGTAATTCAATAAGATGCGGTGGTTCATTACATCTAATGCTACAGCTTTGATATCTTCTGGCAGTACATAATCGCGGCCATCAAAA
>JAENVX010000073.1 GCA_016650355.1 Bacteroidia bacterium
CCGTAATAGAAATCTTTTCCATCCAAATCTATCCAGGCAGGCAAATTATCAAACTCCAATGCTTGCTCTTTTGGTACACCAAAATAATATACTTCTTGTTTGGTGCAGGTGATCGTTTCTTTTAGAACTGCTGGGAAAACTTGTCCAAGCCATGAACCGCATGCAAAGACAAATTGATCAGCAGTAAGCGTTTCTCCTGAATGAAGTTGAATGTCCTCCATCTTTCCAGATATAATTTTCCCCGGCTTCACGAATGCCTGAATGAATTTTCCTCCCTCTTTCAGAAATGCTTCGAAGACAGCCTGACAACTTTCGCGTGCTTTAAGATAGCCGCCAAAAGGATCTAGCAGTGCATGGTGTAAGTCGGACGTGTTAATGATCGGATATCTTTTTTTTATTTCAGTAGTTGAAAGGTATTCGTATTCCATATTGTGTTTTTTGGCAAACGGCATAGAGTCATCAACTAAAGGTGACTTTTGCTCGTAACAAAACCAGATTACACCTGTATTGAAAAAAAGCTTTTTGCCAAATTGTTCCTGGTTTTCTTTCCAAAGTTCAAGGGCCCGAACATTCATGTCAAAGTACGTCTCGTTACCACCATACGTGGAACGAATCACGCGAGTTTCATCACCTGAACTAGATCTGGAATTGCCTGCACCCCAGGCATCAATGAGTGTAACTTGATAGCCGTTCCTTAATAAGTAAAGTGCGGTCCAACCACCAAAAGCACCGGCACCAACAACAACGATCCTGGATTTAGGCGGGAGGTCTGTAAACTTTCCTTGTTCTCTTGTGCCTGAATTAGCGGGAGCGAATGTATTTGTGTTTGGTTTCAAAGGATGTCTATGCATAGATTAGTAGGCGTATAAATTTAAACATTCGAAGCAACAGGCCGACAAATTACGATCCCAATTACAAGATTGCTTCACCCTTTCGCACAAATGTCACGCAGATGCTCGCAATGACGTTTCATATTATTATATAATGTCAATTCGTTTAATTGTTGAAATCTTTTTTTGCAGCCTGATCTATTGCAAACAAAGCACTAACGATCACAATATTTTTGATAATGTATTGCCCCACCAAGGTGAGTGCCAATGGGGGTGAAGTAAAAGATAGTTCAGGAAGAAGGAAGAGCGGTGTAAAAGTACATACCATGTGCAGCAGTACAATACGGATTACCTGTTTCAAATAAAATCCACCTATCAAAAGAATTCCGATTGCTGTTTCCCAGATAGCAAGAAGCAGGAGGGATAATGTTGGTTTTATCAAACCAAAAGTGAGCAAATGAATGGTCTCTTTAGCCAAATCCTCAGCGGGGCTTACGCCCGGAAAAAATTTTAGAAACCCGAACCAAACATAGATGATCCCTATGCTTATCCGCAAAATAGTTAACCAATTCCATGCTTTTTTATTGTTCATATGATTTTGCATCTTTCAATTTTGGTGAAAGATGCGGCAGGAGAAAATGATAATCTATGATTTTAGTCAGCCTTAGTAATAGCCGGACTTAGCACACTGTAATTGTTTTTTTTTTAATTCCCCGAAGCACGTTATAATCATTGCAGATATTCTTGAACTCTATCAATTCAGTGGAATTTATATTTAAAGATAAATCTCGCTGCTTTATTATTTTCTAAATAAAGTTTGGCTAATTTTAGTCAGATGGATACTAGAGAATTCTTTTTTTATCCATTTAAACCAAACCTAAACTACATTGTATGAAAGTTAAATTACTACTAGGCTTATTACTCTTAACCAGCGCGCTGACCTACGCGCAAACGCGAGATGTGTCGGGTACCATTTTGGATAAATCCGATGGTTCCGGAATAGCTGGTGCGAACGTCACGGTGAAAGGTACCAGTATTGGTACAGCAACAGATGCCAATGGAAAATTCACTTTAAAAGTTGCTGCTGATGTGAATTCTTTGGTCGTATCCTTTATCGGCTTTATTTCTCAGGAAGTTGATATCACAGCCTCCAATAACATCACAGTGAGCCTTGAAGCGAGCGCGAGTGAACTGGCTGAAATAGTTGTTACTGTAGGCCGTGGTTCTCAACGCACCTTGACAGATACGCCACTACCCGTTGATAACTTTTCGGTTGTGGAGTTGCAAACTACCGGACAAATATCATTTGATAAAGCGTTGCAGTATCGTGTGCCATCATTTAATACAGTCAATACTCCTGTTAATGATGCCACATCATTATTTGACCCATACGAAATCAGAAACCTTGGCCCCAGCCGCACGCTGATTCTTATTAATGGAAAACGCAAAAACTTAACATCGCTTGTTTATACGCAAACAGGACCCGGACGCGGTGAAACGGGCGCTGACCTTTCAGCAATACCAACGGATGCAATTAAGAGGGTTGAGATTCTTCGTGATGGTGCTTCCGCTCAATATGGATCAGATGCTATTGCAGGTGTAATGAATATTATTCTGAAAGATAGTTACGATGCAACGTCCGTTTCTATTACCACTGGATCTACACTAAATTATGGTGGTTTGGCTTATGGCGTTAATTATAATAGCGGTGCCAACTTTGGAAAAAAAGGATTTGTTAATTATCACATGTCATTTAATAGACAAGAACCAGCGATCAGAGAAGACAAGATTGATGCGTTAAGTGATGCGAGGGACCTAACAGACAATACTCCCTATAGTATCTCACAAGTTCAATCCTATTTGCAAAAGTTCCCTGATGGTAACAATAAAAATGGAAGCCCTGACAATACCTCCGCAAAGTTTTTAGTAAATGGGGCTATCCCTATTGGAGCAAATTCTGAAGTCTATTTTAACTCTGCTTATGTGTATAGAAAGACCCAAAGCAATGCCAACTTCCGTCAACCCTATTGGAGAATTGATCATGGATTATTGCATACGACAAATGCCTCTTTGCCTGATTATACAAGCAATGCCTATGGAGGAGGAGTTCAACCTGAATTTGATATAGATAAAGCAAACGGTGTTTATAAAGGGTATATAGGATATCAACCATCTTTTGATGGAGATTTATCCGATTATAACGGAACTCTTGGTTTTAGATCACAAGACATTGGTGGATGGAAACAAGATATGAGTATTACCGTTGGCGGAAATAAAATGTTGTTCACGGTAAACAATACAGTCAACCGTTCACTGCGTGCCAATAGTCCGGTTTCGTTCAAACCAGGTGGTTATTCATTTAATCATGTTGTTGGCAACATGGATTTTTCAAAATCTGTGCGTGACAACTTCTTCGTTGCATTCGGATCAGAATTTCGTACAGAGTCTTGGGAGCTAATTGCAGGAGACACAGCTTCATATTCCGGAGAAGGAGCCAATTCATTTCCTGGGTTTCAACAGCGCAATGCAATCAAAGCCACTCGTTATAATATTGGTGCGTACCTGGATTTAACCTGGGACATCACCGAAGACTTCCTTATTGCAGGAACATACCGTGCAGAAAACTATTCTGATTTTGGCGCAGCCAATGTATTTAAGGTTACTTCGCGTTATAAAATAGGAGATACCTTCACCCTTCGAGCATCAGTCTCCTCAGGTTTTAGAGCCCCAACGCTACACCAGCAGTATTTGTCATTGAGTCAAGCATCTTTTTCGGGTGGGGAAATTGTGATCACTGGTCTGTCTAATAACTACAGTCGTGAAGCTCAATTGCTTGGTGTACCAAGATTAAAAGCTGAGAAATCGTCTAACCTATCTTTCGGTTTTGGATTCAACCCATCGAGAAACTTCTCGCTCACAGCTGATTATTATTCTATCAACATTGACGATCGGATTATTTATGGTACTGAAGTAAGCAATGCTTTTGTTAACAACATCTCCTTTTTTGTTAATGCTGCTGAAACCCGCACCAGTGGAGTAGATGTGGTAGCCAATTATAGAAATATCGCGTTGGGTTCGGCAAATCTAAACGTCAACCTGGCTGGTAATTATACATTGAATAATGAACTGGTTGGTGGTTGGCAAGCGGTGAATGACAGGATTGGATTGCCAATCTTTAGTCAGACCACTGAAGCACTGTTAATCTCCAGTCGCCCGCAATATAAGTTCATATTGGGAGGTGATTTAACAAAAGGTAAGCTTGCCCTTAATTTGAACAACACACTTTTTGGGCCTACTAAATTCAACAATGCTGATTTAAGTGGCCCGGGTGATGGGTCGAAAGATTTAGGCATTGAGTTTTTACCTAAAATTCTTACTGATCTGGGCTTGTCTTATAATTTCAACACGAATACTACATTTTCACTTACCATTCAGAATATTTTGAATGTAATGCCAGAGTATGAGATGAAGGCGATGAATGCAACGGGAGAATCTATTTTGAATGACCCGGCCGCAGTAGCTGAGCAGATAAGCTATATTACGTTTAACGGACGTTATCCAATTCTCACCTACGATGGTTCACACTTTAGTCAAATGGGAACCACTTTCTTAGCGCAGTTGTCAATCAAGTTCTGATGCGAGGGAAGCTGTTTTGAATTAAGAGGCTGTCTCAAAAGGACGGCCTCTTTTGTTGTTACGGTTAGTAGTAACTAACTTAGTTATTTTGGTCTCCCGACCATAGTCGTTAACTTAAGCAGAAGGAATCTGAAATTTGGAGAAGAGGTAGTTACCCCACTATGGGTAACTATTTAAAGTTTTCTTCCCATATTTTTATTTTTTAGAAGCGGATTTGTTGTGTTTGTGCCCGCTTGTTTGATGTTTAAAATTTACATTTTTAAGGAAGAAACAACTTAAAAATCAATGAATCATTTATTAAAAGACAACATTGCCACCTAAAAACTTCGCTTAGCAATAATTTTTCGGAGAAGGTGATTGATCGACTAGCAAAAGAAACTGGGTTCGTTAAACGATCAAGAAAATTATCAGCCTATGGCTTTGTCAACTCCCTTATGTTTTCCTTTAGCAATCAAGCCAATACAAGCCTGCCCGATATTGCGGCAGATTTAAACCAGCAGTTCTCTATTGATATAAGCAAAGAAGGCTTGCATAAAAGATTCAGTAAAGAAGGAGTTGTATTTCTTAAAGAGTTAGTTAAACATCAGCTTTCAAATCAGCTCTCAATTCCTTCGCAAGCGCAGTTGGATCAACATTTCTTAGCTATAAATATTAAAGACTCGAGCAAGTTTTCCCTCCCTGGTATTTACTACAAAGATTATCCTGGCTTTGGGAATTTCAGTAAAACCAATGGGTTAATGAATTTGCAGTATGAGTATGATTTGGTGAGTGGTAATTGGAAAACCCTTGAACTAACCACCGTCAAAAGAAATGATCAGCAGGATTCCAAGCAAACTATAGATTCCATAAAGGAAGGAGAACTCTACATCAGAGATTTGGGATACGTGACCCCACTCTATCTCAAAACAATCATTGAACGAGGAGCAAGTTTTTTGAATCGAATGCCACCTCAGATAAATATCTACGCATCTGATAAGAGATTAATCAAATGGAAGAGCATCAATAGGAAATTTAATAAGACAGGCTCTGCC
>JAENVX010000074.1 GCA_016650355.1 Bacteroidia bacterium
TCTTTTTAAAAGCGTTGCAACGGTTTAATGTTGCAATACCTTACATTCTTTCGATCGTCAAAAGGTTTTCCCGTAAATTGTTAAGATAAAACTTGCTAAGTAGGATCAGATATTAATTACATACACTCGTTTCGTATGACAACGCAAAAAGATTTAATAAGACAGGCATCACTTTTTACCATGAACGGATTGATCGATCCAAGATTAACGCCAGCATAAAACTATTTTATTTCTATCATTAATCATTGGTACAAATTTAGGCTTATGCCTGAATATGCTTGCAAGGAACTACGGCATAAACGGTTTCCCCCTTCCAGTCGTGCCTCCTTACAGGAACCCCTATTTATTCCGTTCCTCGCGCAAATTCCGTCCTAAGCCTGTGGGCGCACCATAATTAAATCAAACGATTATGGAAAACACAAATGAAAACAGACAGTACCAGGTGGCAGAGATTCAGCTAACAAGTCGCACGTAAGCCCACGTTTAGCCAGGCCACCTTAAACTTTGAAAGCTTATGATAAATAGGCTCCATAAGGCGTAAAACCATCATTCTAAAATTAAATTGTATAAAAACTACAATTACGAATAAAATACGCAACTATTTATACTACAATTACGATTAATATCATATTGTGATTACTACGTAAATAATATGGAAGCGACCCTCCACTCGAACAGCAAAACAACAAGGCTTGCTGCTTCATTATTTTTCTTTCTGTGTGTCCCCCCTGCACTATGGGACCAATTCTATGTTCCCCAGAAGATTTTTATGCCTCAGGATCCTGTAGCGACCTCTAATAATCTGCTTTCGAATGAATTCATTTTTCGTGCCTCGATAGTCACCCACCTCGCAGGCTTCTTAATTTTTGTGATGATGGTACTGCTGTTTCACCGCTGCTTCAGGCCAGTGGACAAACATCTGTCCCGGCTTATGCTGGTTTCGGTATTAGCTCAAGTACCGATCGTTTTTGTCTTTGAAATCTTCAACTTCACGGCATTGATGATTCTGAAAAGCGAACCCCGTTTGACTTTTGATGTTGCCCAGCAACAGGAGGCTGCATATTTCTTGATGCGTATGTCTCGGTATGGAGTTGGAGCTGGCATGGGCAAGCTCTTCTTGGGACTGTGTTTCATTCCTTTTGGGATGCTGGTTCTCCGATCAGGGTTTGCACCGCGGATCATTGGGTTACTGTTGATCATTGGTGGAATGGGTTATGTCGCGGACTGCTGCATCTCTATTCTCCTGCAGCGAGCTGATTATGTGATGGTACGATCTTTCCTGATGTACACTACCGTGGGATATGCCCTGGCCCTCCTGTGGTTCCTGGTAAAAGGTGTCCGCGAGCAAAAAGTACCTACTTATTAATAAACAATTGAATTACGAACACGATAACTATGAAGAAAACCAAACTCGGAGAATTTGAAGAATTGGTACTCCTAACCGTAGCTACACTCCAGCAAGAAGCTTACGGAGTCGAAATAAAGCGAGAATTAGAAGAACGACTCAAGCAAAAATTAAGCGTTGGATCAATCCAATCCTCGCTCAAGCGGATGGAGGAAAAAGGATTCCTGACCTCTCGATTCGGAGAATCTACTCAAAAACGTGGTGGCAAGCGTAAACGCATTTATTCAACCACTTCGCATGCCAGGAAAGTTTTGGAGGAGTTGAAGGAGATACGTGCCGGACTTTGGAGTGCAATTCCCAGCCTAACCTATGAACTAAAGTTGACATGAAAGAAACTGAATCCGTTCAGCCACCCCAATGGCCTTTAAGGCTGCTCCGGTTCTTTTTGAAAGAAGAGTACCTGGAAGAGATCGAGGGCGACATGGAGGAAATTTTTCGTGAGAATGTAGAGCAATTTTCTGTGCGTAAGGCTAGTAGATTGTATGCATGGGAAATGCTTAAACTACTCAGACCAAACTTGATTAAGAACCTGGAATTTTTTCAACACTTTAATCAGCTACCTATGTTTAAAAACTACTTTAAAGTTTCTATTAGGGGTTTGATGAAAAATCCATTGAACTCATTCATCAATGTATTTGGGCTGGCTGCTGCCATTGGCATTTGTGTGTTCGCTTATGGGTTTGGTCAATGGGCGTTGAGCAGGGATCAATTCCACAAAAACAAGAAAGAAGTTTTCCTCGTTACTTTTTCGGCCAATCGTGATGGCATGCTGGAACAATATGGCACCACGCCTCGTCCACTGGGCGAACTGCTCAAACAAGATTTTCCTCAAATAAAAAAAATGTGCCGCGTGGAAGACCGGAGCGCAGTGGTGAAGTACGTGGACAATGTGTTCAATGAAAGGATTCGTTACACCGATCCTGAATTTTTAGAGATGTTCACCTTTCCATTAAAGTGGGGAACATCCTCTTCGCTGGCCGATGTGAACAGCATTGTCTTAAGCGAAAAGATGTCGGAGAAATATTTTGGAACAGAAAACCCGATTGGACAAAGCATCCTTGTGAAATTCGATAAGGATCGTAGCAAGGCATTTAAAATCACCGGGGTTGCAGAAGCTTTCCCGGTATCACGAAGTTTTGATTTTACTTTTTTGATCAACATCGAAAACCTACGCACCTCCGATCCTAACTATAATTATCATGACTGGAGCTACTTTGTCGGTGGCACGTTGATACAAGTTGAAGACCCCAGTGACATCAAATCTATTGGGCTTAAAATGGATACCTACAAGCGAATGCAAAACGCAGCGGTGAAAAAAGAAGACTGGGCCATTTCTTCTTTTGGGTTCGAGCCGTTGGAAACCATGCACTTGCAAACTGACAACATACGCGATGATATTTTCAGGGAAGGCTCCGGTAGCAACCGTGCATCCATTATGTACTTGTCGGCCATTAGCATTTTAATGTTGGTCTTGGCCTGCTTCAATTATATCAACATCGCCATTACCACAGCCGTAAAAAGATTGAAAGAATTGGGAGTGAGAAAATCAATCGGTGCCACACGGGGAATTATCATCGTTCAGTTTTTGACGGAGAACATTGTGATTACAAGTTTCGCCTTGATACTTGGGGTTGTCTTGGGATGGATGGTTGTCATTCCCTGGTTTGAGCGGTTATGGAATTTTAGCATGGGGTTCAAACTGAGCGACCCTAATCTTTGGATATTCCTTCCCATCATATTGCTCATTACAGGTATTGCCTCAGGCATTTATCCGTCCGTGTATATTTCAAAATTTCAGACCGTTAGCATTCTTAAAGGATCAGTAAAGTTTGGTACAAAAAATCCATTGACGAAAATTTTTCTTGGCGTTCAATTAGTGCTGGCATGCCTCTTCATTACAAGTGCGGTCATGTTCACGCAAAATACCGATTACCTCGCGCACCGAAGCTGGGGTTACAGCAACCGGGATGTGCTTTATGCTGTTGTGCCCGATCAGCAATCGTTTGAGCAATTAACCGCTGTCATGTTAAGGCAACCTAATGTTTTATCAGTTTCTGGGTCAACTCATCATGTGGGAAAAAACAACGCGACCGCGGTGTTGCATGTCCCCGACCGCGAATATGAAGTGAATCAACTATCGGTGGGCCCAAAA
>JAENVX010000075.1 GCA_016650355.1 Bacteroidia bacterium
CGTACAGCTCCTCTTACTGCTTCTGCAGTCCAGGGATCTTCAGGCCAGGAATGTTTGGGGTAACGCCTGCGCAGTTCACTACGCACTTCATGATAAATAGTATGCCAAAAACTTTTTAAGTCTTGCGTTACTTGGACTGGTTTATAACCAGGAGAAAGTAAATGCAATAAAATTTTATTGCGCCTTTCGTTAATAGTAGGAGTTTCTAATAATCCAAACAGCTCCTGAAGCCTCACTTCCATTATAGGTTGTCTTCCGTCCATGAAATAGGATAGCTTGATCATGGAACCACTTGGAACAGGCAAGCGATGTGGGGCAAGTTTATCAAGCCTATTACTTTGTTCCCAAGTTAAAATGCCAGTCAATATATTTTGAATCTCAAGTCTCGTGAACTCAATGCGCTTTGATACATTGATCAGATAAGGAGATAGCCACTCTTCTGCAGTCGCCAATAATTTAGTATCCGACACATCCGGCCAATCCTCATCCGGACGCCAAGTGCGCAAACTCATCACCCGCGACTGCCACTCCGCTTGAAGTTCGCTCCAATTCAAAAGTTTAAGCCCCTCCTCCCGAAGGGCATCACACAAAATTTTTGCGCGTACAGATTCCGAAATTTTTGTCAAAGGCTTGCTGGACAACACTACATTTCCAATTCGCTTTTCCAGACTCGCCTCAATCATTCCTTTTTCTACATTCCATCGGATTGATTCAAATTCTTTTGCTAACGGAATTAAATCTTCCTCAAGAATTGGTGCTGCCAAATAGATTTTGCCCTCACCTCCTCCACTATCCAATTGAGCTGCTACCAGCCATCTATCCCTTACTAAAGCATCGTGATCAGGCAAACGAACTACTCTCCCATTCGCCAGCTTATATTTGCTACTATGTTTCTCAGCCTGTCTCGCAATGCGCTCCGGATATGCTTCCGCTAAAAACCTTCCAACATCTGAATCAATGACCGTTGAATTATCTGCCTGGATTTTGAATATCTTTCTCCAGGAAGAGGCTACACGTTCAATGCGTTCCAAAATATTTTTTTCTGCAGTGATACGTTCGCCTCTTCTCCACTTTCGTAACACCTCAACCCGCAAGGACAAATCTGCACCTGATCCTTTAACCAGCGGATCACGCTCTTCCAATAAGGCAGCGATATCTGTTGCTAATGCAACCTCACCTGTCTTCGAGCTTGCGGCTGATAATAACATATGCGCAATTCGTGGATGCGTAGGCAACTTTACAATCGCCTTTCCTTTTGCAGTTATGATATTGTTTTGCAACACATCAAGTTGATGCAATAATTCCTTTCCCTGATTGATTGCACCGGCAGGTGGTGAATTGATCCATGTTAAGTCATTAACATTTTGAACACCCCAGTTCGCAAGCTCTAGTATGAGTGGTGCAAGGTCAGCTTCCAAAATTTCGGGTTGGCGAACAGGTTGTAACATATGATGAGTTGTCTCTGGCCATAGTCGATAACAAACACCAGGGCCGAGGCGACCTGCCCGCCCTGCTCGCTGATCAGCTGCATCTTTGGTGACACGAATGGTTTCTAAATGAGTGAGCCCGCTCCTTGGATTGAATCGCGGTACGCGCGAATATCCACCATCAACAACCGTAGTAATGCCCTCAATGGTAAGTGAAGTCTCTGCGATGGATGTCGCCAATACGACTTTGCGCTTACCCTGAGGATGTGGAAGAATTGCTTCTTGCTGTCTCGTAAAAGGAAGATCGCCATAAAGAGGATGAAGACTTATGGACAAATTTTCCTTATCTAATAATTCTGTAACGCGCATAATTTCGCCAGCACCAGGGAGAAAAGCTAAAATGTCTCCCTGCTGTTCATTTATTGCCTTGCGGATACAACGGGCCACTGACATTGTCAGCTTTTCATCTTTATCTCTTTGAATATATTTTAACACCACCGGATATTGCCTACCTGTACTGGAGAGTATAGCCGAATTTTTGAGCACAGTTGAAAATTCCTCTCCATTTAGCGTGGCTGACATGATGAGAATCCGCAAATCGTCACGTAGCGTCTCTTGAACCTGCAAACAAAAAGCCAACGCAAGGTCAGCCTGTAAACTCCGTTCATGAAACTCATCGAAGATGACAAGGCCAACGTCATCAAGTGAATTGTTTGTTTGGATCATCCGTGTAAGAATTCCCTCTGTAACAACTTCTATTCTAGTACGGGCACTAACAATACTTTCAAACCTAACACGATAACCAACACTTGTACCCACCTCTTCTTTTAGTAAATGCGACATCCGGATAGCTACAGAGCGTGCTGCCAACCTTCTCGGTTCCAACATCAGAATTTTCTTCCCGACCAGCCAGGGCTCATCCATCAATTGAAGAGGGAGAATAGTTGACTTGCCAGCTCCGGGTGGAGCCTGTAGAATAAGAATAGGCTTTACTAAGAATTTTTCTTTGAGCTCGGGAATAACATCAACAATGGGATATGTTTTAATCATAGTATTCAGATGATCCGAAATGGAAAGGAAAATGTTTCCATTTGCAATGTGCTAAAATACTCCAAAGATAGTCAGATCGAATCTCTTAGAATCAGAGTAAACGGAATTTCAACATGATCTCTTGAGCGACTTAGAATAAGTTCGGCTGCTCGTTGTCCCATCATTTGGAAGTCAGTTGAAATTGTGGTTATACCGTTCAAGATTATTTTCTTCAAAGGAATTTCATTATAAGAAATAACACCCACATCCTTTCCCACTTTCAGTTTCGCTGCTAATATCTTTTCAATCAGTATCACAAGATCCTTTTCCATCAGGTTAATATAAACCTCTCCTTTTTCTATTGGTTCAGTTTCAATGTCGTGCACTACCTTACACGAGAAAGCATACTGGTGACAGAAACGCTTAAATCCGTTTAGGATTCCTTCTGAAAAATATGTTTGCTCAGGGAATATAATTTTCATGCAGTTGTATTTACTTAAAGGCTTCAACGCATTTTCAAGGGCACCATAAATATCCTTTTCAAAATTTTCGTATACGGCAGCAAATTCACCTTTCACACCTGGTATCAATTTATCAAGCAACACAAGTTTTTCTTTGGGAATAGTATTGATAATTTCGTGAGCATTCTCTCCACCTTCTGTAAAATGTGGAATAATCACGTAATAGGAATAATCATCCTTTGGATTTGCAAGTAATTTTTTGAATAATGAAAAATCGTTGTTGTAAATATAGAAGTCGATGGTGGCTTGTTCGCCAAGAGCTTCCGCAAAGGCATCGTAAATAAGTTTTTTATGCCCACTTAATTTATTGAATAATAAAAATACTTTTAGCTTATTTCCGATTGCAATACTATTAATGAAATACCCTTTTCCTGGCACTGAACTAAGAATGCCGGTTTTTTTTAAGTACTTGTAACACTTTTCAACAGTGTCGCGCGAGATTTCAAATTCAAAGCTTAATTCGTTAATAGAGGGCAAGGTGTCATTGATTTGAATCCTGCCTTCCCCCATAGCCTTTAGAATTGAATTTGCCAGTTGCACATACTTCGGTGTAGCTGAGTAGTCATCAATCTGAATATGCTTATAAATGTCGTTTTGTTTTAAAGTCTTTCTTTGGTCTAAAAGAGTTGATATCAGAATTAATTAAGAAGCCTTTCACTATTGTGTTATCGATTTGGCAATAACGAATTGTAGAACTTCACAAACTGGATAAGATCATTTTCTTTCCGGGCAGAAATCTTTTCTTTTTTGGCAAACTTGGCAAGTTCATCCTGCTTGTCTGGTAAGCTGGCGATCAACTTGCTTATGCTTTCAATCTTACTAATTTCTCCAACTCCAATCATATAAAAATAAACATCGGGCTGCCTCGAATATTTTGCCGGAGTTGATGTCGATTCCAATGCTTTTGGTTCCTGGGCCTCCCGGAAGGCCATGAGTTTTCTTGACATCAGTGTCAATTTACCACTATCTAGTCTTTCAAAAAATCCGAATTGTTCCTTACCCTTAAGGTCATACTTACAAACGATAAATTCCCTCTTCTCAATGCTTATTTTTATTAACTGTAGACCAGGATCGAGTATATACATTTTGTTACTTTGCTTGAATTCGAATTGGTCTTTATAAATATCATAGCGCATAGGCACTCCAGTATATTTTCCTTTTACGGTGTGAACTTCTCCGTCATAAAAAGCATCATCCAGATAGGGACTCCCATCCACCTTCTTATCAGTATTGCCATATAAATCTTTTTCAGACATTTTAATAAGGATGTGATCTCCTAAATTAATGCCCTTCTGTGAGCTCTGAGCAAAAGCACCGCTGACAACAAATAACATTAGTAAAGTAATATGACATTTAGCTTCCCTTTTCATAGAAATTGAATTTGTTATACTCAAGGATAATTTGGTGAGAAATATCACCAATTGTAAGGTAATCTTTCATGACGCTAATATTTTCTAGATTCTCACAATAAAAGCCACTAAAATCAATATTTGTAAAAATATCCGGAAATATTCACAATTTTTTAGTCAGGGCTGTCCAATTTTAACATATTGGTTCGTCTTTAGTTTAACATCTACAAATAATCTGAAATACCATGGCCAAAACCCTCACCCAACGAATTGTTTTTAAAAGTGCTAACACAGAAATATTGTATGACATGTTTCTCGACACTAAACATCATTCTGCCATCACCGTAGGATCTGCTAAAATTACAGCAAATGTAGGTGCAACCTTCTCTGTTTATGATGGATATGCTAAAGGAAAGAACCTCCAACTTGTAAAAGGAAAACTTATTGTTCAATCCTGGTCTGCAGCTGACTGGATTGATAAGGAGCCCGATTCCACATTTATCCTGCTTTTCGAACAGAATGGAAAAGACGCGATAATAGCAATGACACACGCCAATATTCCTGATGCTCATGCCAAAGGGATAAAGCAGGGTTGGTCAGACTTTTATTGGAAACCGTGGAAGCAATATTTAACTGCACTCAAATAGAAGGATACCTCAACGAATAATTTCCAATCGATCTGACAGAAAATTAATAAGTGGTTGCTGATGTAGGTGGTCGTGAACAGCCAGGTAATCAATGTAACTCATTAGAATGTTTCGTCTTAGTCGGGCATGCAACACCTTGAGTTTATTCAGACTTTCTTCAAACTTGATGATCGCCAGCGGGTCGCCATTTTGCATTTGGCTGAGATCGGAGGCTAATCTGCTATCTTCCAATTCCAGTATATTTTTTTGAAGATCCTGGTGTCGGCTAATTAGTGATTCCAATTGATCATGTGCCATTTCTTTTGACAATTGCGTTTCCTGCCGAACACTTTCCAAATCATGCTCGGCTTCTATTATGTCAAGTTTGCTTTTGGTCATGTCGCCTTTGTTGGGGTTTGTCAAAGGGATGGTGATGCCCAACGATATATTAATAGGAGTGCGATCTTGTGTTACCCGCCTTTGGTCATACTCTGTTTGAAGAAATCCGACATTTACATTAGTTTTCTCCAAGTTGTACTCACTTTGAGCAAGACCTACTTTCTCTTGTTGATATAGCACCCTGGTAGATGCCACCGTGACTAAATGCAGGCTATCTATTACTTCTTTTATCCGGTCGACATTTATCAGTGCTGAACCACTCCAGTCTATATCCTTTTTGAAAGCTGAGGGATATGCCTTATTGATGTTAGCTCGTTGATTGAACAAGTCGAAATCAACCTCTTCCAAAGAAACAGATTTTTCAAGCCATGCTACCTTAAGTTCCACATATTCCTCAGGATCAAAAAGTGAGCTCGTGGCTTGCCGCTCACTTATCGATAATTGGTTTCCAATTAATTTCTTATTTAAGTTAGCCAACGATCTCAAATCAGAATAGTATAGATACGAAATAATAAGCTTATAGCGTTGCAACAACACCTCCTTGAGAATCATATTTTTCTCCAGTGACAACGAAGTTTGATACTGTTGGAAATAGCGATTATTGTTTCTCACTTCCCAAGGATTGGCGGGCGTGAATCGAATACCATACTCCTGCTGATTCGACTGTAGCTCGCGGTTTTGAGTTCTGAACTCAAGTTTTTGCAAAGGCGACAGGCGATAAGGTTTTTCCTGTAGGAAAGAGAGTTGATCAGAAAATGTTTTCATCTCGGGCGCATCCGCAGAGGACCGGATGAATTCAGCCAGCGTAACCTGGCCCATCACTTGAATCTGAAAATAAAGTAAGAAGGAAATTAAGAAAAACACGCCTCTCATACTCACCGAATTAATACGCGCTCACCAGAAGCAAAAAAGTTATCACCAGTAATTTCAATAAATACTTCACGTCCAAATGCTTTTACTGCCGTAGATTTTTGCAAAATTTCCGGTAGCGGAACGATTGATCCGTACCCAATTACTTTGCCAGGGACAACCAACTGACGATCATCAAAAGATCTAACATTTACCATTGCCCCCACAATAAGTTGATTTTTTTTGCCTATAAGATATCCTATGACAGAAGTGGGATGCGTGGGACTAACCGACATCAAGGCCGAGTAGGCATCAACCTGCTCCGTTTCCTTAACATAAATATTTTCGACCACACCATGATTGGCTGCATACTTGGTGAGATTCTTCCTCTCAGAAAGAAATAAATTCATCTCACGCTCAAGAAGACTAATCTGATTCGTCAATATCAATTGCTCAGTCTCGCTTTTTAAAAGAATATCTTTCAACCGAATGTCGATTACAACTTCTTGCTGCGCGCGCTGCTGCTTCAAAGATTTGATAGTTTGTTCTAAGGGTGTTAGGCTCTCGCCTTTTTTCTTATTCGTAAATTCTTTTGTTAAATTTTGATTGAGTACTAATTCGTTTTCCTTTTGAGTGATCTCGGTGGTAATTTTTTCTACCTCCATGCCCTGTTCCGCCTTGATGTAGGCAACTTCCGATTTTGCCAGTTTGGCTTTCTCTATCTGCTCAGATTTTAGGGTTGTGATCCGGTTATTTAGTTTATCAATATCCACCTCTAATGTGGGACTAATCAGTTCCACCAGTAAATCACCTTCTTTTACTAATTGGCCCGGCACCACCGCCACCCTCTTTACTTGTGAGGGTTTCTCCACATTAATTTTATATTCTTTAGAATATGCAATACCTACGGAAGAGTTGGCTGAGCCCGTAAAATAGCGTTGACTTATCCACAGCATAGCTATGAGAAAAACACCTATTAAGACATAAAACCAATTTGTCCGCATCCTTATTTCAGTTGGTCACAATCTCATTTATTGACAATCGGATAAGTTCAATCCCTTCTACTTCGCCTAGCTCATCAATTAACTTGGTACTCGTCATTCCTTTCCTAACGGATACGCCAAACTGGTATCGGATTTTATTTTCCTTATTCACTTGAGCGCTCAATTGCCGATAACCAGGACAATAGTTGTCGATGATCAGTAATGCCGCACTTAACTGATTGCTGTTCGACAAAGTGAAGTGTAGCCGCTGTTGATGTAGCACACTGCGAAATGGCGAATAGTGCAAAAGAAAAGCCACCGCACAAAACAATATGGTTCCAGTAAATGAAATTGTATAGCCAAATACTCCAATTGCTAAGCCGGTGCTCAATGCAGCGAATAGAAAAAGTACATCGCGTGGGTCATCGATACGCGTACGGAACCGTATAATAGCCATTGCGCCAAACACACCCAGACCTCGCGCTAGACTATCGCCAATGGCCATCATTATGAGGGCTGTTACTAAGGCACCGAGAATAAACGATTGAAACAAATTCTTTGGATAATAGTCGCCCGTAAATGTGAGCCGATGAGTGATTGCTATTAGGGAAGAAAGTAGAAAAGCCCATAGAAATGAATACGTTACATTTATAAGTTGAGGATATTCATAAGCAGGACCATCAGAAAATAGTTCGAACATGCTGGTAAAAGAGTTTTAGGTATGAATAGGTCTAACCACTTTTGAAAGGTAATGAAACTGTTTAAATTTTCTAAAACCACTAAAGGTCATAGCTCATAACAATTACTTTAGATATTCAATAGCCGCAAGGTTCTGATTGATTACATGTTGTTTGAGTCCTTCAAGTTCACTGGTGAAAAGTGATGAATTTGTTAAGTAAGTGTATTTACCTTGCTCCACAGCATCGGGCCCTATAACGCAAGGTGCAATGAGTGTATGATATTTATCGAATAGTGCGCTCATTTTCTCAGGAGTAAATACCCCTTCTATAAATTCTCTCACATGCTCTTTGTAGCGCGCTTGATAAACTGAATCATCCATAAGGTAGCGGATCAATGGCCAGTTGTTTCCAACCCCCGAAAGAGAAATGGTCAGCGTTATATTTCCGCGGTTCATCAATGATTCATTATTGTCCCAAGGTATCCAGGTCAGTCCTTTCCCCGGACTGTTGTATAAATAATAGTTATGTGCCATTCGGCCATAGGTATCCCAGCTAAGCATCGTACTATTAGCAGCAAGCCATTTAAGAAAATGGTCGGCATAAAAATTTTGTTCAAGGCTTATCCTCCACTGATCCGGATTTGTAAGCCTCAAATCACTGTTAAGTATATTAATGGTTGATTGCACATCGGAGAAATCATTCTCTGTTTCATTGTTCTTCTTCTCAAATTGGCTGCCTACAAAGTTCTGGAAGGTAGACTCGGGCTTATAGATATTGCCTTTGTCTTCTCCGAACTGATTTTTAATCATGGTATCGTCCACAACTTCAACCATCGTGTAAACACCACAATATTTTAAGCCATCTCCAAAATTGATGAACACTTTATAAAAAGCCGTCTGTGAACTTGGGATACCTGCCATTCGAAAAATATCCGAAGCTGCTTTTTCACGGATCAACGAATTATCTTTAGCACCTGGTGACATTGATAGTTCTTTAAAACCGAAAAACCGTTGATTCTTTATCTGCGGAAAATCATCTTCATACTTGTCGAAGTGCAGGCGGAAAGGAAGTTTATAAATCCCAGATCGCCAGCTGTTATTAAGTGTTGAATTGCCCTTTAACCGAAACCCTACTTTGTACCATTCCTTGTTATTATACTTCACCGACACACCTACATAATCTGGCTCGCCAGTCACAAAGGCCTCTCCAGGCAGATTGGCACCTCCAGCGCCAAAGGCAAAACCTAAAAGCGTTTGCATATTCGTTTGAATTCCACTCCAATCAGAACTTGCCATTGTTATTTCCAAGGTATTTACTTTCGCCTGTGGAAAAACAACATTATAGTCTGGCTGAACATTTCCATGGGAAGCTTCTCCCCAATCAGGAATAGCAAAATCCTTGTCCTCCATTTCTGGATTTACCTCTTCCGCTTTGTTACACGTAACAAGAAGAAGGGCAAACAATAGTCCCTTAATAAGTCGTATCATCTGTTGCCAATTCACTCCGCATTTGACTAAACGTAATAATCTGCCAAATTAATGATAGAAGATCAAAAAACTTATAATGCCTTAAGTTTAGATACGAGAAAAATTATTTGTTAATATGTTTAAGCGAAAATGAAATGGAATATCGGTATTTTCGTTAGCTGAAGAAGCTTCCATGAACGCCTTGGCGCATCGCATATTAATTTATTTGGTTCTAGCCGTAAGTTTTTTCTATTCCAAATCATCATGGGCTACACATGTACGGGCGGCTGATATTAAAGTGGAGCCTGCTTGCGGCAGTCCCTTTACGTTTACCATTACTGTAATCGCTTATCTAAACACCCAATCCAATACGCGTTTTGGAACCAACAGTGAGGTGTTATTTGGGGATGGCACTTCCGAAAGGATACCAATTACAGTCGCTACGTTAAGGCCCGACCTTGGGCTATACATTGCTGTTGCAACATTTACCACCACCCACACCTATTCAAACTATGGGACGTATACTGTCAGCTACATAGAACGTGACAGAAGCAGCGGCATTCTAAATATTGCCAACTCGCACGATGTTGCATACACTACATTCGTGACACACACAATAGATCAAAAAAACATATGCAACCATTATCCCGAGTTAACAGTTCCTCCCTTAGACCGCGCTTGTTTTGGAGTCGCGTTCTTTCATACACCGGGTGCTTATGATGTAGATGGCGATAGTTTGTCTTATGAACTTACCATTCCTAAAAGCGATCCCTCAACTTTTGCTGACTATACAAGCCCCAATAGTTCACGCTTTTACACCAAGTTCAGTACCGGAAATGAAGACCTTACTGGCCCTCCAATATTTAATATAAATTCAGTCAACGGCTTGCTCACATGGGATGCCCCTGGTATGCAGGGAGAGTATAACATTGCCTTCAACATCGTTGAGTGGCGCAAAGATTCTATCTCCGGTCAATATCAAAAACTGAGCACTACCACACGCGACATGCAGATTGTGGTGGAGGAGTGCCACAACATTCGCCCTGAGTTGAAAGTGCCTGTTGATTTATGCGTTGAAACAGGAACAGTAATTGATGAAATCATTTTTGGTATGGATGCTGAAAATCATCCTGTAAAAATTGAAGTCTATTCAGAAATTTTAGATTTCAAAGACGGTAAAAATAAAGGCTCACATTCCCCATCACCCGCATCCTATCAACCTTCGAAACCTCCATTCGAACTGCGCATGGAATGGACGACAGATTGCAGGCATGTGCGCCAGCAACCTTACCAAATCGTGTTTAAAATTACTGACGATCCACCTGATGGACCCAAGTTGGTGAACTTTAAAGTATGGAACATAAAAGTTGTCGCACCTGCCCCGGTTTGGGGAAAGACAACTCTAGATTTAGTAAGCAGATATACCGATTTAGAATGGAGTAGTTACGCTTGCCCAAACGCAGATAAAATTCAAGTATGGCGAAAAGTGGATTCCTATGATTACCAACCTGATGCTTGTGAAACCGGGTTGCCAAAGTTCTTGGGCTATTCATTGATTGCAGAAGTGAACTCAACAGAAACGCGTTACATGGATACAAATAATGGAAAAGGTTTGTTTGTTGGAGCTAAATACTGCTATCGAATTATGGCCTACTTTAATTCACCAGCCAGCACACCAAGTCAAGTATCCGTAGAGAAATGTGTAAGCCCTATAGAAGCCGATGCACCTGTAATCACCCACGTAAGTGTTGAGAATACGGCAGTGGACAATGGTAAGATAAGAGTAAGCTGGCGATCACCTTTTGGAATTAACGCAACTCAATTTCCTAAACCTTATCAATATGAAGTGTATCGGGCTCTTGGTTTTGTTGGAGAAACCAGCCTTGTAAAAGTTGGCCGAGTTCAAGATACCAGCTTTGTAGATTCTGGAATAAACAGTAAAGATAAAGTATTCAATTACCGCATCGTTCTTTATTCAAAACCACAGAATGCTAATAGTGTAGTACCTATTGATACCTCGGCTATTGCTTCTTCAGAACGTTTGTCGTTTGAACCAGGCATAAAACAAATTGCATTAAATTGGCGTGATAGCGTGCCTTGGTCGAATGTGGTTCAAAGTCACCCCTATCATCTCATTTATCGCGGCATCGAAAACATCGATGAAAACAAAATGACACTCATCGACAGTGTTAACGTGGCTGAAAATGGCTTCTCATACCTTGATGATGGTCGTTACAAAAACGAACCTCTTCAAGACGACAAAAGGTATTCATACCGAATTTTGACTAGAGGGACTTACGGTAATCCTAAAATATTCTTACAACAAAATTTCTCACAGGTAATCACAACTTATCCTCTTAATAATTTACTCCCATGTGAACAAACCGTTCATATCAACAGTATTACATGCGAAGAATATTGGAACAACAGCAACTGTGATCAAAAGGAGTTCAGTAACATTATTTCGTGGGGATTGAAAGATTTGTCTGGTTGCCGAAGAGACATTGGTGCCTATAATATTTATTCTGCCGCGCTGCCAGATAGTGAATATCTTCTGTTGGCTGCTAATGTTACTGATACCGTTTATACAGATAAAGGACTGCAATCATATGCCCGTTGTTATAAAGTTTCAGCTGTCGACTACCTTGGCGTTGAAGGGCCGGCAAGCGATGCCATTTGCAACGACAATTGTCCTTACTATGACT
Organism: Bacteroidia bacterium; assembly: GCA_016650355.1. Classification (GTDB taxonomy): domain Bacteria; phylum Bacteroidota; class Bacteroidia; order Cytophagales; family Cyclobacteriaceae; genus ELB16-189. Next base: position 12,035 of record JAENVX010000075.1, read on the forward strand.
TGCCAAATGTATTTACTCCAAATGAAGATGGCTATAATGATTCGTTCAATGCCAACTTCGACCGTTTTTTGGATGGGAAGATAAGCATTGACGAACCTATCCGTTGTCCACGTTTTGTTCGAAATGTATCTATAAAAATTTACAACCGGTGGGGCAACGAAGTTTATCATTTCCAATCCAACAATTTAGAATCAATTGCCATTGAATGGGATGGTAAAGATATTCAAGGAAAAGAATTGGAGGCGGGTGTTTACTTCTTTTCAGCCTATGTGACTTTCGATGTCATGGATCCCAACCAACAAACACGTGAGTTAAAAGGATGGGTACATTTAATTAGGTAATACAGCACTGAAGTTTTCCCTCTTTTAATCCAAGACAAGATTGGGAACCATTCATATAAATATGACCTGTACAGCACCAAATTGTGAATACCTTGCGCAAATATATTATTCATTCTATGGGAAAATTACACACGAACATTATACTATTAACCTCGGCTGTCGCATTTCTTTCAGGATGCAAAACAGAAACACGTCCGGAACTATTTGCACGGGTTAACAACGAAGTGACTCAAAATTCTAAAGCGTACGCTACGCTAGGTGAAGCAACTTCCACAATTGGCCATCGCCTTACTGGATCAGAAAACGGACATAAAGCAGAAGAATATACTTACAATAAATTCAAGGAATACGGATTTGACGATGTGGCCTATCAGGAATTTGAAGTGACATCGTGGTCTCGGGGAGATTTAAATGTTGCCATTGATGGCGAAGCGGTCCCAGCGGTAACACTGGCGCATTCACCGGTAATGGCCGATGTCACTGGAGAAGTAATCGACATGGGCAATGGCCTTGAAAAAGATTACGAAGCAAAGCCCGCTAGCGTGAAAGATAAAATTGCCCTTATCTATATCGGCATACTTGAAGGAAGCGAAGAAGGATTGCATAATCTACACCGCAGTGAAAAGGCCGCTATTGCAATTAAGTATGGAGCAAAAGGTCTAATCATTCTTAACCAGGTAGACAGTGGTGTATTACTAACGGGAACAGCCTCCGTTACAGGTGAGTTAATCGGTATCCCGGCCGTTTGCATTGGGAAAGAAAATGGAATGGCGCTGAAAGATAAACTCAAAACGAAAAAAGTAGAGGCTCACATAACAATGACCAACAATAGCAGTCCTATTAAAGCCAGAAATGTGGTGGCTACATTAAAAGGCGCACAGTTTCCAGAAGAAAAAATTCTAATTGGAGGACATTTGGATTCCTGGGATTTGGCCACTGGGGCAATCGACAACGGGATTGGTTCATTCTCTGTCCTAGATATTGCCAGGGCTTTTAAAGCCAATAAACTACAACCCAAACGAACTGTACAATTCGTGATGTTCATGGGCGAAGAAGAAGGATTGTTGGGTTCAAGCTACATGATTGAACAAGCAGTGAAGGAAGGTTCAATTAATTCAATTAAGTACATGATGAACCTTGATATGAGTGGTAATCCAATCGGAATAAATGCAGGCGGAGAATTAAGCGACACCACTTTCTTTAAAACGGTGGGTGCTGAGATTAATAAGATTGACACCATTTTCTCTAACAAATTTTCAAATCGATCTAGCCTCCATAGCGACCACGAACCCTTCATGCTTGAAGGTGTGCCCATCCTTGGTGTGATCAGTAATCTGGATCGTTCTATTTATAAATGCTATCATTCCGATTGTGATGATTTTAGCCTGGTGAATGAACAGCATATGATCAACACGGCTCGATTCGGAACCATGATTTTATACGCTGTGGCTGATGCCGAAAAACTGCCGGCCGAAAAAATGGATAGTGAAACGACCAAACAATTTATGATAGACAATAATCTGAAAGAGGCGTTGATTATTGCCGGTGATTGGAAGTGGGAGAAGTGAAGAAAATTGATTTGGCAAAAAAAACCAGTGAGTAATTCCGAATAAGGGTTGATCTAATAGTATCTGCCGATTAGCGGATTGTCAACTATCATCATTTTCATTTTTGCAGGATCGATAGCGCCTTGCTTTGCATACACTATTTTCCCACCTGGCTCCACCAGAATAGTATAGGGTAATGCGCCTTGCCAGTTAGGATCAATGGCTTCAATCAGCTTATACTTATCATCAAGATTAAATATATAGTTGGTATTTGAAGCTTGTTTCTTCTTTAAAAATGATAGTGCCTTTTCTTTCTTTGCAGGTTCATCCGCACTGATGCTGATAAATTCAAAATCCCTTCCACGATACATTCTATTCATAGTGATAAATTCAGGAAACTCCGTGACACATGGCCCGCACCAGGTGGCCCATACATTTATAAGGCGAAGCTTGTCCGAAGTATTCTTTATTAGATCTTTTATGCCATCCTCACTAATCAATTCTAATTTCACTGGCTCATTTGCCCATGCTGTATTCGCTTTTTCTATCCAATCACTTTTTTCTGCCCATTTTACAGAGCAACCAAATACCTTAGTTGTTTTCACTGCTACCTCAACATTATTTAATAACGCTTCAATTGCATTCCTCGCGTCACTACTGTTTGGAGTTTTTGTTGGCTTCTCTGTATCATCAATCCTGCCAGTATAACGGAGCTTTCTTTCAGCGTCAAAAACAAAAATATGTGGTGTTGCAATCGGGCCGTACAATTTGGATGCTGTCTCCGTTTCACCATCATACAAATATGGAAAATTGAAATTCTTTTGTTGGGAGCGTAATTTCATCTCCTCAAAAGAGTCGCTCAGATCACTGTAACCCAGTTCATCCAAACGAATCGAACCTGGATCATTAGGTGAGATCGCAACGACTTCAACGCCTCTACTGGAATATTCTCTTGTTAATTTAATAAGGCGATCTTCATAAGCCTGAGCCGTAGGACAGTGATTACACGTAAAGACAACAACAAGGATTTTTGCATTCTTAAAAGAAGCGAGCGTATATGTTTTACCGTCAACTCCTGGTAAATTAAAGGCGGGGGCGGAAGCACCAATCGTTAGAGTTTTATGCTCTTCAGCTGGGTAAGCGTTAACCTCACTTGCACTAAATAGTAGCAAAAAGAAAGGCAAAGAAACAAGGATGGAATTTTTCATAAACAAGCAAGTAATGTTTATTCCTCTACCAACCAAATATCGTACAAACTTTGGATCTCCCCAATAAAGATTTTTACCATCTTGCCTCTAGATGGCATCGGATCCTCGTTCACCCGTGCGTAAGCGTATGACTTCTTCGAGGGGCGTTATAAAAATCTTTCCACTTCCAATAAGACCACCTTTGTTTGCTTCCGTAGCATGTAATATAGCATCGCAAGTCTGCTTAACGAAATCATCATTTACGGCTATCTCCAGCCGTATGTTTGGCATCAGATTAGGCACTACTTTTTGTCCTCTGTAAATTTCCTCGGATGTAGCCCGGCCGTGCCCCGAAACATGATTGACAGTTATTCTGGATATGCCTGCGGCAATAAGGGCTTCGCGCACCTGGTCAAGTTGATTTTCTCTTATGATTGCTATTATAAGTTTCATAGACAAATTAATTTGGATTGATCATTCCGTAGCCTCTTTCTCCATGATAGGAATTATCCAGCCCTCTCATTTCGCTCTCTTCGCTAGATCGTATTTTCATAAATTTATTCAACACAAATAAGATGACTAGCGTACCTACAGCCGAATATACAATGGCAATTCCAACTGCCAATGCTTGAACTCCAAGTTGCTGAAGAATTGACCAACTGCCCCCGGCAAGTGTCGCTGCATCAGCCATCCAGCTATCACGAATAAAGAACGTCAAGAAAATTGCGCCTACAATTCCACCTGCCCCGTGAATTCCAAAAGCATCCAATGTATCATCGTATTTCAGCTTATTTTTTAACATAATGGTCAGGTAGCAAATTACAGTTGCCAGAACGCCTATGATCAGTGCGCCACCGGGTTGCACAACACCAGCTGCAGGTGTGATTGCCACCAAACCTGCAAGTACACCACTCACAAAACCTATCGCTGTAGCTTTACCCTGATGTAGACCTTCTATTATTACCCATGCTAATGCACCTGCCGCAGCTGCGGCTTGTGTAGCCGTTAATGCTTGCGCAGTACTTAAACCACTTGAAATACTGCTACCAGCATTAAAGCCGAACCATCCTACCCAAAGCAACCCTGCACCAATCATAGTCATCACTAAATTATTAGGACGCATCGGTAAGTGTGGGAATAACTTTCTAGGGCCTAAAAAAAGAATTGTCACCAATCCACTAACGCCTGCTGAAATGTGTACCACAGTTCCGCCAGCAAAATCTATCGCGCCTTTTGGTCCGAGGTTAAATAAAAATCCATCAGCAGCCCACACCCAATGACAAAGAGGATTGTAAACCAGCATTCCCCACAAGGCAATGAAAAAACAATAGCTTTTAAAAGATACTCGCTCTGCAAAAGCTCCAGCGATCAGCGCTGGCGTGATGATGGCAAACTTTGCCTGAAACATAGAGAATACGTATTCAGGAATTCCTGCGTCCATTATTTTTTCATCGATGCCAGATAATAAGAAGTAGTCTGAGTTCCATCCAAACCATCCGCCTAATACATTTTCTCCAAAGGCCATGCTGTAACCACAAACTATCCACATCACTGTCATTATACCCATGGCAGCAAAACTGTGCATCATGGTTCCCAAAACATTCTTTGTCCGCACCAACCCACCATAAAACATAGCGAGTCCGGGAACCATCAATAAGACCAAAGCGGTCGAGGTTAACATCCAGGCAGTTGTTCCTGTATCTATAGGTGGCGAATCAGCTGCGAATAATCCTGTTACAGGCAGCAGAGTGAAAAGGAAAG
>JAENVX010000076.1 GCA_016650355.1 Bacteroidia bacterium
ATACTATGGAGGTGATCGGTGTGTTGGAGGACTATCACCAGATGTCGTTGAAAGAGCAGGTGGTGCCACTGGTGTATCGATACTTCCCCGATAATGCTAATTTTATTTCCTTTAAAATTGAATCGAATGACACGCAACAGATACTGGCGAAGTTGCAACCTGTTTGGGACATGCACTTCCCCGGCAATCCTATGGACTATTTTTTCCTGGACCAATTTTTTAATCGTCAATACGAAAGCGACAAACGCTTCGGAGAGATATTCAGCATGTTTACTGCGCTGGCGATTTTTGTTGCGTGCATGGGCTTGTTTGGCTTGGCTTCCTTCATGACTATTCAACGCACGAAAGAGATTGGCATCCGAAAAGCATTGGGTTCAACTTCATCAGAAGTCGTGCTGTTGCTTTCGAAAGGTTTTGTTCAGCTGGTACTCATTGCCAATTTGATTGCATGGCCACTAGCTTGGTTTATCATGAGCAAGTGGTTGCAAAACTTTCCTTATAGGATCGACATCAACCCGGTGTTGTTTGTGATTGCCGGATTAGCTGTGGTGATCATTGCTTTCCTCTCCGTTGGATTTCAAACGATGAAAGCGGCACAGATAAATCCTGCGCGTACGTTGAGGAGTGAGTAGATTAGTCGTCAAGACCACTTGGAGTTGTTACGACTGGAGAAGATTGTAACAGCCAGAATCAAAAAGAAAATTCAATCTGCGGACTTTTCTGTGTAAGTCGTTGAAGCCTGTTAGCAGCTCGCTTTTGTAGGATGTTCAGATATAATTGATTTTCGTACTGAAAGGATTTCTGGGAATTGTCTACTATAGATTCACCCTTCGATTTATGAAATAATGTATCCAGTGGTGAAAACACAACCTTATTGTTTTTTGTCACCACATGCAAATAGACCATGGTAGTTTCGATGAATGCATGACCCAGCAATTCTTTTATGGATACGATATCCAAACCTTGTTCTAATAAATGAGTGGCATAGGTATGCCGAAACGTATGAGGCGTGACCCGTTTCTGGATGGATGTTTTCTGTTGTGCTTCGCGAACAGCGCGCTGAACACCTTGAGGTGAAAAGCCATTATTATTTTTTCCGTTGAACAGCCACTTCACAGGTTTATTCCGTAAGAGATAGTTTTTGATTTCATTCCTTAGCATTTCGCCTATTGGCACATACCGGTCTTTTCTTCCCTTGCTTTGCCGGATGTGTAACATGTTGCGTTCAAAATCAATATCCTGGAGTTGAAGTTTTCTCACCTCCTGACAACGGAGTCCACATCCATACAGAATGGCTATGATTACCCTGTGCTTTAACAGAATTGGTGCCTGTAGTAATTCCAGCATTTCTGACTGGCTCAATACGACAGGCAACTTTCGGTTATTTTTAAATGATGGCAATTGAATTGCCCGATAGGGTAGTCCCTCAAGCCTAAATAAAAAACGCAAGCCATACACGGTATGCTTGAAGAATGACTCCGCTGCATCACGCTTTTTCAATAGGTACAAATAATCTTCAATCTGTTCATGAGTAAGACGAGTGGGTAAGTCTTTATAATGAAGGGAAACAAGAGCAACACAACGCAAGTAATTGTTCAGCGTACTTGTGCTCATGTCGCTGATCATGATCTTTTTTTCCATGCGCAGACAAAGAGCTTGAAAGCCCTCGACCTCATTGCAGGCTTGTTGGACAATAGTGTACATAGATTAGAAGTTTGAAAGTTTGAAAAAACAGCCAATACTGGCGGTTACGAACGGACTTTCAAAAGGCCATCTATTAATCTATCATCTTATTTTTGTTGGATCAATCTTCAATGGAATGGCATTGTGCAAAAACGCTTTTCCCTATGCACAAAGCTGAACGGAGCGATAAATGAAGCAAAAACAAAAATAAATGTTTTGCATGCAATGAACGGTAATACTTATCCTTTTTCACACAACGGAAATTTATACCTTGCTTATTGCTGATCTTTAAACAGTTGAAATAAATAGAATAATGAAAATGAAAGACCAAAAATTGATATACCAAAAATTGAAGCAACTGCATGTTGAGGTAAAAAGTCATACGGATCTATCGTATAAGTCAATCCCATTTTTTGTCAAAATTGTAAGAGAGATAAGAGTGGAACTGTTGAAAGTGGCCACTGTACAAGGGGAGCAAATTTCAAGAGATGTAACTCACGCCATCAGGCTTGTGAATATTACGGAGAGGGAAGATTTGAATGGTATTCAGAATTACCCAAGAGAAATTCCAAAATACCTTGCACGAGTGAAAGACACCATCGTCAAGGAATTATTATTCGTTGATAAATAGTATCATTAACAAAAAATTCCAATCGGAAACTGTGATATCCCTTGAGGATCGATTCTCTTATAGCCTGATATGTTTATAAAATATATTTGCGGTATGATCAAAAAGCAATATATTTTATACCTTTCATCAAACGAATGAAATCCATGTCAGTAGTTAAGGAAGAAAAGAGTAGTCTTTGGTCCGTCATCACAGCCTCATCGGTAGGTACACTCATCGAATGGTATGACTTTTATATTTTCGGAAGCTTGGCGCTGATTCTTTCCGAACAGTTTTTCCCCAATACCAATCCCACTGCAGCATTTCTATCAACACTGGCAACATTTGCTGCTGGTTTTGTTGTTCGCCCATTCGGTGCCTTGGTATTTGGCAGGCTGGGCGATATTGTAGGAAGGAAATATACGTTCATGGTCACCCTTATTTTAATGGGTGGTTCTACGTTCGCAATTGGCCTCATTCCGAGCTATGAAACCATTGGTGTGTTTGCACCAATATTGGTTTTGATGCTTCGGTTGTTGCAAGGTCTTGCATTGGGTGGTGAGTATGGCGGTGCTGCTACCTACGTTGCCGAGTACGCTCCAGTGGGTAAGCGTGGATATTACACCAGCTTTATTCAAACTACTGCTACATTGGGATTGTTTGTTTCACTCGGAGTGATTCTTTTAGTCCGTCAATCTATGGGTGTGGAGGCATTTTCAAGTTGGGGCTGGAGAATCCCTTTCTTATTATCCGCCTTTCTGGTTGCTATCTCTATTTACATACGCTTGCGCATGCAGGAGTCACCGCTGTTCAAAAAATTGAAAGACGAAGGAAAGACTTCGAAGAACCCTATCAAAGAAAGTTTTGGAAAGAAAGAGAACCTGATGCTGGTGTTGTTGGCTCTTTTTGGCGCAACGGCAGGTCAGGGTGTTGTTTGGTATACGGGGCAATTTTATGCGATGACTTTTATTGAACAGACGTGTAAAGTTGAGTTTGTACAAACCCGAAATATTATTGCCATTGCATTGCTGATTGGAACACCATTCTTTATCGTCTTTGGTGCCTGGTCGGATAGGGTAGGAAGAAAGTACATTATGATGACCGGACTTCTGCTGGCTGTTTTACTTTACTTTCCCATATACAAACAAAT
>JAENVX010000077.1 GCA_016650355.1 Bacteroidia bacterium
ACTTACATTTTTTTGCTTCTATTCGTATGGAAACCCAAAAGAGAAATCATTTTAGAAAACAAATCCCAAATTTTAGGGTGCCCAATACGTATCACGGGCTAATTGCATTTGATTACTACGTCCTTAAACGTCAAAATTTTGGGGCGTTGAAATTCAAGATCAATAATCCCAAATAGTGCTACGCCTGCGCATGTGCCTTCTAATATTCATGATAAAAGCAAGCGCCATGTAGACAATAACCGGAGAACCAAACGTAAGAAACGAGGCATAGATGAAAAAAAGTCGGATGCTCGAAGTTGCAATCCCCATCTTTTCTCCCAGTCTGGTACAAACACCAAAAGCGTGTTTTTCAAAAAAATGCTGAATACGTGCTATTAAACCAATCATAAATATACCAAATTTATACTTTTACGGCCCTTTATCCGACCAAACAACCATTTGTCGGAGAATAATAAGATTCACAAATATAAGGTGTTCATTGTGCAGGTAGAATAGGCCCTAATCTTATTTTTTTGAGTATTATTGCAAAAAAAAGAGCATAAAGCTACCTTTGCAATTCTTTAGAATAACCTAAAATCAAAATCCATGAGAAAATTAGTCTACGCATTTTTAATCATCGGTACCCTCAGCTTCACCGGCTGTACACTTCCAAGTATGATTAAAATGGCCAAACAGCAGAATTTAACTGTAACTCCAAACCCATTGGAAGTACATAAGGATACCGTTAGTTACGAAATGGCCGCTAACATACCCGTTAAAATGTTAAAGAAAGGAACTGTCTACACAATGAATTCTTTCTACAAAGCTGGCGATAAAGAAATAGCACTTGAGCCAATCCCGTTCAAGGCTGAAGATTATCCAAACAGTTCTGTTGAGGCTCCAAAAGTGACGAAGACGTTTTCATTCCCATATCAGCCTTCTCTTAAAACAGGTATCCTTCAGGTCGAAGGAGTTGCCTCCAAGGGAACAAAATCAAAAAAACTTCCCCGTATGGATGTTGCTACTGGTTTGATTACAACCTCTAAACTTGTTCAGAATTCTTATTACGCAGCATTCTCTGATCATGGCTATAATAACGCAGAAGAAATTGTACCTGTTATTATTCCTGACTTCATTTTCGAGCAAGGTCGATCAGTATTGAGAACTTCTGAAACAAAAAGTGATAAGGGAAAGCAATTGGATGCATTTATTGCCTCTAAAAATATTACGCGCACTGTAACAATCACAGGTACACACTCACCAGAAGGAGCTGAGCGAATCAACAGCAAACTTGCTCAAGAACGTGCTGCAGTAATCGAGAAATACTATCGCGCGCAAATGAAGAAGTATGATTACCAAGGGATGGCAGACGAAATCAAATTTATTCCGAAGCCTGTTGTTGACGATTGGACTGGATTCAAAAGTGCATTGGCAGCGTATGACGGCATTACTTCTGATGATAAATCAGCTTACTTGAATATCATCAACGGTGGTGGTTCATTCGAAGAACAAGAGAAGCAATTGAAAAAACTTTCTACTTACAAGAAGGTGTTCAAAGATGTTTATCCTGGTTTGAGAACAGCAAAAACTGAAATTCTTACAATCAAGAAAAAGAAAACCGATGCTGAAATCTCTGTATTAGCCAAGCAAATCACAAAAGGCGAAGCAAATGCTGACGAACTTTCCTTTGCTGAGTTGATGTATGGAGCTTCTCTTACTCCATCTTTAGATGAGAAAGAGGCTATCTACCAGGCCGCAACTAAAAAAGGCACAAATTGGAATGCTCACAACAACCTTGGAGCAACCTATATCGCGATGGCAATCCAGAATCCATCTAAAGCTTCAGAATATGCTGATAAAGCTGCTGCCCAGTTAGACATTGCTGCCAAAATCAAGGAAAGCCCGGAAGTACACGCAAACTTAGCTTCTATCGCACTTTGGAAAGGCAACCCTTATAAGGCTGCAGCTCATGCTGGAAAAGCCCTTAACGGTGCTAACAACGATGTAGCAAAAGGTGTTAACGGAGTGAAAGGTGCTTCTGAAATATATATGGCAAAATATGATGCAGCTGTACGCTCAGAGTCAGCCGCTGTTGGTTCAGATGTAAATCTTTTCAACAAAGGCTTAGCGCAAATCCTGAATAAGGATTATGCAAATGCAGCCACCTCATTCAAAGATGCAACTGCCAAGAATAGCAATTATGCAGTTGCTTACTATGGCGCTGCAATAGCCGCTGCTCGCAGTGGTAGTGCCGATGGCGTAGTAAATAGCCTTGCAAGTGCTGTCAAAATAGATCCAAGTTTGAAGGAAAAAGCTTTGACAGACCTAGAGTTCGCAAAGTTTAATACAAGTGAAGCATTCAGAAATGCATTGAAATAATCTGAATCCATTACAAAATTACAAACCCCTCCGTCTCATGCGGAGGGGTTTTGTTATTTAGAGCCTTTTAGGAATACACCGTCCAAAAAAGAAATAAAGAGATTAATCCCTAAAATCATTTTCACGATTGGAATCTGAGGTCTATTTTTACGACCTTTCCTAACTAACGATTAGTATAATGAGAGAAATTCAGTTCAGAGAGGCCTTACGCGAGGCCATGAATGAAGAAATGAGAAGAGACCCGAAGGTTTTCTTAATGGGAGAAGAGGTTGCTGAGTACAATGGTGCCTATAAAGTGAGCCAGGGAATGCTGGATGAGTTTGGGCCGGAGCGGGTAATAGATACTCCGATTTCTGAAATGGGATTCTCAGGTATTGGTGTTGGTGCTGCTATGAATGGCATTCGCCCCATCATTGAGTTCATGACATTTAACTTCTCTTTAGTTGCCATAGATCAGATAATCAACAGTGCTGCTAAGATAATGTCCATGTCTGGTGGCCAGTTTACAGTACCAATCGTATTTCGTGGACCTACGGGAAATGCAGGGATGCTTAGTTCACAACACTCGCAAAACTTTGAAAACTGGTTTGCAAACACCCCTGGCCTAAAAGTAGTCGTACCTTCAACACCATATGATGCCAAAGGCCTTCTTAAATCCTCCATTCGGGATAACGATCCTGTTATCTTTATGGAGTCGGAAGTTATGTACGGTGAAAAAGGTGAAGTGCCATTGGAAGAATACTTAATTCCTATTGGAGTCGCAGACATTAAGCGCCCGGGTAATGATGTTACTATCGTGACCTTTGGTAAAATATTGAAGGTTGCGCTTAACGCAGCAATTGAACTTGAAAAAGAAGGCATTTCTGCCGAAGTGATTGATTTGCGTTCAGTACGACCAATAGATTACGCAACGGTGGTAGAATCAGTTAAGAAAACAAACAGGTTGGTTATTGTTGAAGAGGCTTGGCCTTTAGCCGCAATCTCCTCAGAGATTACGTATCATATTCAAAAACATGCATTCGATTATCTGGATGCGCCTATTCATAGAATCAATAGTCTTGATCTACCGTTACCCTATGCACCAACCTTGATTGATGCTATTCTACCAAATGTGGAGCGAACTGTAAAGGCAGTTAAAGCTGTGATGTATAGAAATTAGTAGATAAATAATACAGGAGCGTCATACCTCTTACTTATTCAGCAGATAACAAAACTAACCAGGCCTTTTCAATTTCACCTGTCGAGAGATATTTTTTTGCTAACAAATGAACACCCTCTTCGACATTCCGAGTCGCATTCATTAATTCAACCGATTGCTTCTCCTTATGAATTTCAGATTGATTCGGCAGTCTTTCAATATTTCCCAACATACCTAAATCATTTCCAGTAAGAATTTTACTATTGCGGATGCGTAGCGGAATCTGATCAAATCCAATACCTTGTTTACTATTTGGCTTTGGAACCGTAAAAATATTATCTCCATTCACTCTGCAGTAAAAATCTCCTCCCATTCGGGCAACAGCATCTACTTTGTTAGGATCAATTTTTCCTGAGGCGTCAAATAGTACTTCTTTAAAATGCATGAGCAAAATCTCACAAATTATTAAATTACCTGCGCCTCCTTCAGTTCCCAACGGGATGACCTGATTTACTTTACATTCAAATGAAGCAGGCGACTCCCCCACTCTTGGAGGCTTTACGCACTGTGAATGAACTTCCGTAAACCCTGCCTTCGTAAACTCATTTACACCTTTCGCGTATTCAACGCTGGCCAAAGATGTCTGCTGCACGAGACTATAGCTTACGGTGTTGATAACTACTTCAGGAACTTCCAAAATATTCTCCAAAGTATGTTTGGTGGTATTATCACGAACCCGCCTGGAGGGAGAGAAAATTAAAATTGGCGGCTTGGTGCTGAACACATTAAAAAAGCTAAAAGGGCTTAAATTCACTTTGCCATTCTTGTCAACAGTGCTGGCAAATGCGATCGGCCGAGGCGAAATTGTCCCTAATAAATATCCGTTCAATTCTGTGACGGAAATATCTTTTGGATCGATTGTTATAACCCCCATAATATTAAAATGCTGGTAAAATTTTTCCTGTGCAATCTCCAAATCCTATTCTCACACCATCCTTTTCCGCATGGCCACGAATAATGATTGAGTCCCCGTCTTCAATAAACTTCCTTTCCGATCCATCAGGCATAATCAAAGATTTTTGGCCATTCCAGGTAAGCTCCAGCAAAGATCCATAAGATCCAGGTGATGGCCCACTAATGGTACCCGAAGCATACAAATCTCCAACCTGAATATTACATCCATTAATAGTGTGATGAGCCAGTTGCTGATTTACGTTCCAATACATGTATTTAAAATTTGATCTGCAAAGAGTAATTTCAGTGGATCGCTCTGGTTGCAGTAAGACTTCTAACGTAACATCAAAATTCTTTGCTCCCTCTACGGCTAAATAGGGTAACACATGTGGTACCTGCTCCGGCCCTTGTGCGCGGAAAGGCTCCAGCGCATCCAACGTGACTACCCAGGGAGAAATGGTAGAGCCAAAATTCTTACCCAAAAAAGGACCCAATGGAACGTATTCCCAATTTTGAATGTCGCGAGCAGACCAATCGTTAAACAATACAAAACCAGCTATGTAGTTTTCAGCATCACGTGTTGTGATATGTCGACCTAACTTTGTTTCCCCGCAAGTGATGAAAGCCACTTCCAATTCAAAATCTAGTTTGCGCGTTGGACAAAATGTAGGAATGTCCGAATCAGATAATTTAATTTGGCCCTTTGGCCTATGAATAGAGGTGCCTGATACAACGATGGAAGAGGCACGCCCATGGTAACCTACCGGCATATGTTTCCAGTTTGGCAGCAAAGCATTCTTAGGATCTCTAAACATTGATCCAACATTGGTTGCATGTTCCTCACTACTATAAAAATCGGTGTAATTATGGATGTGAACAGGCATTTGCATCTGAACATCTCCCATTGGCAATAAAGCAATCTCTCTGGCAGGCGATAATCTTAGCTCCTCATTGTCCTTTTGAAGCAATTCTGAAACGCGATTTCGAACTTCTCTTATTTTCTCTCTTCCCAAGCCAAAAAAATCATTCAAATATTTTTGATTAAAAATTCCAGCTGACAATCCCAAACCATCCAGATAGCCATGTTCTTGAAGGTATACCAAATCCACTACATGATTTCCTATTGCAACACCAGCTACCGGTGAGAGATATTCAGTACTAAAGATTCCAAATGGCAGGTTCTGGATAGGAAAGTCCGAGTTTTTTGGGACCTCTACCCAACTTTTTAGGTTCAGATCATTGGTATTTCTCATATCGGACTTTGAAGTAAACCTAAGCAGAAGAAATTAAAGTAAGCAATTCAGCCTAAGGACAAAACTGGAATTTGTAAGTATTTTAGCCATATTATGAATATCGGTCAGCTATCCCGCGCGTTTGAAGATGTTATGCGTAAGCAATTAGCTGATTCGTTTTCTAGTTTTGTTCAAAGTCTTGATAAGCCAGCTTGCATTAGCATCCGTTTAAACCCAAATAAAACTAAAGTTGCAGAGGACTTGGAGAAAGTCCCGTGGAGTAAATATGGAAGGTATTTAAAAGAAAGACCAACCTTTACCCTAGATCCATTATTACATGCTGGAGCTTACTATGTTCAGGAGGCAAGCTCTATGTTCCTCGAACAAGCATTTCTGCAAACCGTAGATCAAGATAAATCAATAAACGTTCTCGATCTATGTGCTGCCCCTGGAGGAAAGTCAACACATCTGCTAAGCTTGTTGAATAAGCAAAGCTTACTCGTTTCAAACGAAGTAATCCGATCGCGTGCATCGATTCTATCCGAGAATATTCAGAAATGGGGATATTGCAATGTTGTTGTGACGAACAATGATCCGGAAGATTTTAAAAAACTCCCCGGATTCTTTGATGTAATTGTTGTAGATGCCCCCTGCTCAGGTGAAGGCCTTTTTCGAAAAGATCCCAACGCGATGCAAGAATGGTCGACAACAAATGTAGAACTATGCTCAAAACGTCAACGAAGGATTTTGAGTGATGTTTGGCCGGCCTTAAAACAAAATGGAATCCTTATTTACTCCACGTGCACTTACAATGAAAAGGAGAACGAAGAAAATCTTGCATGGCTAAAAAAAGAGCATGATGTAGAATTCATCAAACTAAAGCTTAGCGAAGAATGGGGCATTGAAAATGTTCATTCGCAGGATATTGATGGTTATCACTTTTATCCTCACCTGGTTAAAGGTGAAGGTTTTTTTATTTCGGTGATGCGAAAAACAAAAGCAGAGCCAGAGTCTTCGATTAGGAGCCGTCCTACTTTTGCTTCCCCTTCCACCAAAATTTCAAACCAACTACACGAATGGATACTACATCCGGAAGAAAAAACAATTATCAGTCGTCACGATCAATTCCAGTTTTTTCCTAAAAACAAAGCACAAGAGATTGAATTTTTAGCTAAAAATCTTTATTTATTATCCGCAGGCACATCCTTGGCCACAGCAAAACACGAGAAACTTGTACCTGAACATGCGCTCGCTATGTCTATCGAATTGAATAAGGAAAATTTCAACCTGATGGAACTGGAACTTGTAGAAGCGCTTCAATATTTAAGAAAAGAGACGTTGCCGATTCATAATAGCCAGAAAGGTTTTTCGCTGATGTCCTTTCAAAACATTTCACTTGGATGGTCAAATGTGTTGGATAAACGCATCAACAATCTCTATCCTTCTAATTGGAGAATTAGAATGTCCGGCTAACCGTACAAGATTCCGAAAGAATTTTCAATCGCCTGAGGTAGGCCTATCACCGATAAATCTCTATAAAAAGGCCCGATAGATTTCGCTTCATTTCTCTATTTTTGCCATCTTATATTAACTCATCTATATTCATTCATGTCACTTTCAACCAAATATAGCCCTGCAGAAGTAGAAGATAAATGGTATAAATACTGGATGGACAAAGGTTTCTTTCATTCCGAACCCAATCCGGAAAAGGAACCCTATTGCATCGTAATCCCGCCACCAAATGTCACTGGGGTGTTGCACATGGGGCACATGCTTAATAACACTATTCAAGATGTATTGGTAAGGAAGGCGCGCATGGAGGGAAAAGAAGCTTGCTGGGTGCCAGGAACGGATCATGCTTCTATAGCAACGGAAGCGCGGGTAGTAGCAATGCTTCGAGAAAAAGGAATTAAGAAATCTGATCTTAGCCGGGAAGAATTTTTGAAGTACGCATGGGAATGGAGAGAAAAATATGGTGGCATAATCCTCGAACAACTAAAAAAACTTGGAGCTTCCTGTGACTGGCAACGAACACGCTTCACTATGGAGCCAGATTTATCAGAAGCTGTAGTTGATGTTTTTATAGATCTCTATAAGAAAGGAAACATATATCGCGGGTTGCGAATGGTAAACTGGGATCCCGTTGGAAAAACGGCACTCTCAGATGATGAAGTATTCCATAAAGATGTTCAATCAAAACTTTATTACATAAAGTACCCAGTTGTAGGATCCTCAACTGAATTTGTAACCATCGCTACAGTTCGTCCGGAAACAATAATGGCAGATTCTGCCATTTGCATTAACCCAAATGATCAACGCTTTAAACACCTGAAAGGAAAAAAGGTATTGATCCCTTTAATAAATAGGGCTATTCCAATTATTGAAGATGAATATGTAACAATGGACTTTGGTACTGGATGCCTTAAGGTAACTCCGGCCCATGACATGAATGATTATGAGCTAGGCAAAAAACATAATCTCGAAGTCATTGATATATTGAATGAAGACGGTACGCTAAATGAGAAGGCAACTATCTTCATTGGTGAAGATCGTTTCATTGCTCGCAAGAAAATTACCAAAGAACTTGAAGCAAAAGGATATCTCAATAAAGTAGAAGACTACAAGAGCAATGTTGGTCACTCGGAGCGTACGGATGCTGTGATTGAACCGCGTCTTTCTTTACAGTGGTTTGTGAAGATGAAGGAAATTACAAAGCCAGCGTTGGAAAATGTGATGAATGATAACATTCAAATCATTCCTCCAAAATTTAAAAACACCTATCGCCACTGGATGGAAAACGTGCGCGACTGGTGTATCTCCAGGCAACTATGGTGGGGGCAACGCATTCCAGCCTGGTATGCACCAGATGGAACATTTGTTGTTGCCAAGACACAAGATGAGGCTTATTAACAGCTCAGCAGTCAAAATTCGAAATTGAAAATTGAAGACATCAGGCAAGACGAAGATGTCATGGACACTTGGTTTTCCAGCTGGCTGTGGCCTATTTCAGTTTTTGATGGATTTAAGGATCCCAACAATAAAGACATTAAGTATTATTACCCTACTAATGATCTTGTAACAGCACCAGAGATTCTTTTCTTTTGGGTAGCACGAATGATTATTGCTGGTTACGAATATCGAGGTGAGATGCCTTTTAGAAATGTATACCTCACCGGAATTGTCCGCGATAAACTTGGCCGCAAAATGTCAAAGTCCCTCGGTAATTCTCCAGACCCACTTGACTTGATCGCAACTTATGGTGCCGATGGTGTTCGCACAGGAATGCTCTTTAGCTCTCCGGCAGGTAATGACCTTTTGTTCGATGAGCGACTTTGTGAGCAAGGGAGAAATTTTGCAAATAAGATTTGGAATGCATTTCGACTAGTCAATGGCTGGGAAAAAACATCAATAGCTCAACCCGTTGAAAACAAAACGGCCATTGTTTGGTTTGAATCCCGCCTGAACGAATCGATCGCAGAGCTGGATGATCACTTTAAAAAATTCAGGATATCCGATGCGTTACATACTCTCTATAGATTAGTCTGGGATGATTTCTGTGCCTGGTACTTAGAGATAATTAAACCTGAATTTGGCAAACCTATTGACG
>JAENVX010000078.1 GCA_016650355.1 Bacteroidia bacterium
ATACCAATGTACATCGGTGCCGAAGAAGTGCGATCTGAAAATAAAAAACCGCTGTCCCCTCCACACGATCACAAACACATACTCGGTCATTTTCATCTGGGTGATAAAAGCCATGTAGAACAGGCCATCAACGCGGCCATCGCTGCAAAAGAACTGTGGAGCACTTTAAGTTGGGAGTACCGCGCCAGTATTTTCATGAAGGCCGCAGATTTATTGGCAGGACCTTATCGATTTAAGTTGAATGCCGCTACCATGTTAGGGCAATCCAAAAATGCATTTCAGGCCGAGATCGATTCGGCTTGTGAATTGATCGACTTCATACGATACAATGTGCACTTCATGGGCGAAATTTATAAAGACCAGCCAGAATCATCTCCTGGTGTTTGGAATAGGCTTGAATACAGGCCCTTAGAAGGTTTCGTTTTCGCATTGACTCCCTTCAACTTCACTGCCATAGCTGGCAATTTGCCAACAAGTGCTGCGCTGATGGGTAACACGGTGGTGTGGAAACCCGCCAACACACAAATCTATGCGGCCAATGTGATCATGGAAATTTTAAAAGAGGCGGGCTTGCCAGATGGTGTAATCAATCTCATTTATGTCAGCGGCCCCGATGCAGGTGAAGTTATTTTCAATCATCGCGACTTTGGAGGAATTCACTTTACAGGAAGTACAGGTGTGTTTCAAAACATTTGGAAAACCATCGGAAATAATATTCACAACTACCGCTCCTATCCACGCATAGTGGGAGAAACCGGAGGAAAAGATTTTATCATGGTGCACAAGAGTGCAAACGCCAAACAAGTTTCCACAGCTATTTCTAGAGGTGCTTTTGAATTCCAGGGACAAAAATGTTCGGCAGCTTCGCGTGCTTACATTCCATCCAACCTTTGGGACGATGTAAAAAAATATCTGCTTGAAGATTTGAAAAGTATGAAGATGGGGCCGACCGAAGATTTTGGTAATTTCATCAACGCAGTAATTGATGAGAAAGCATTTGACTCTATCACCGGGTATATCGAAAAGGCCAGAAAAAACCCGATGAACGAAATCATTGCCGGAGGCAAGTATGATAAATCAAAAGGATACTTTATTGAGCCCACTGTTATTCTGACAAAGGATGCTTCATCGCTAACGATGTGCGAAGAAATTTTTGGACCTGTGATGACCATTTATGTTTACCACGCTGAAAATTTTGAACAAACTCTTGAACTTGTTGATCAGACATCACCTTACGCCTTAACAGGTTCCATTTTAGCTCAGGATCGTTATGCCATAGAAATGGCAACGAAAAAATTAGTGAACTCTGCCGGCAATTTTTATATCAACGACAAGCCTACCGGAGCTGTAGTTGGTCAGCAACCTTTTGGCGGTGCGCGAGGATCGGGTACCAATGACAAAGCAGGAGCAAAAGTAAATTTGCTGCGTTGGGTTTCTCTACGCACGATCAAGGAAACATTTGTTACTGCAACGGATTATCGATATCCATTTTTGGATAAGGATTGATCCATTTGTAAAAAATCTGAAATAGGAATAATCCCGGAGGGATGGCACATATGGTAACAGATGAAGAATTATCTATACCAATCCCGTAGGGATGTCCTTATCAACATCGATATTAAAAGAGGAATTCAATTTAACGAAGATGGCTAATACCTATTC
>JAENVX010000079.1 GCA_016650355.1 Bacteroidia bacterium
CCAACAAGCGTGGTCAAAATGAATACATTCAACGGGAGAATCTTATTAATTTTTTCCGTTAAAATAGACTGTGTAGAAACATCTATAAACATGGCCATCCCCAGCCATAGCAATCCAACACCAAGAAACCCGATTAAGAAAGAAACGAAACCCTTATTTCCAAAAACGTAACCGAGTACAGCAGCCCCAATGGCCATCGTCCACCATGGAAGAAAATATTGAAGAACGAAACATGCAACGAGTGTGGCGATCAGTTGATATGTAAATTTCATTTGGAAGAAGGTTTTAGCGTGGTGGTGAAAAGTGTTGTGCCACTTAATTGATTTCTCTGGGTAACAAATTTCAACCGATAAGGCTTTGCTTTCTCCCAGGCGTCCATCAGGTTGCCATAGAAAGGACTGCCCGGATTGCCGGATTGCCCCCCAGGGTAGACACCCCAGGCCTTTACCCCTGACTTTTCGAGACTAACAATCATGCGCCAGCTTGGTCCCCACCGATGCGATGAAGCATTGACAATACTGCTGTTTCCGCCATTTCTCGCATGAAAGCCTAGTGGCTCAATGCGGGTAAGGTGTTGAATGTACGTGTCTTTATAAGTTGCCCAGTCCAGGAGCTTTCCATTGTGTTTTGACTGCCAATCTTCCACGTTGGAAATAGATTTCTTAAAGGAAATGTTGATCATGGTGGCCAGTGATTCTTTTTCATCCGTGCTTTTGCTGTCGAAGAAATCAAGATCAGGTCTCTCTTTCATTAGCTTGATGGTGTTGAACTCGCTTGGATAACTCATTGAAATCTTTGATGCTTTCATTTCGTCCCAAACGGAAGCGTACAGTTCATTCCACCACTCTTCATAGTAAATGGCAGCCACCGATTCTATGCTGTTGAAGTAATCCCATGAACGCAAAATTGAAATGATCTTCTTTTCTTCTGAGGATACACCAACAGAATCCAGATAAGACAACATCATGGGCAGACTTTCTTCCGCCTGCATATTAAAGTTGTCGTTCTGTAAGTTCATCATATCATACGGTGTAATCTGTTCAGAAGCTGAAAGTACCTGACTGATTCTGCGGTTTCGGTACGCTTCATAATAATCACCTGACTGAATAAAATAAGGATAGGTAGCATCAACCGGATATTGATTGGCTGAAAAGAGAAACCCTTTCTCAGGATTCTTAATCATAACATTTTGATCGAATGGAATAAATGCTTTCCACTCAGTACTAGTCTTCGATCCATCCAAAATAAATTTTCCCTCGTCTTTTCTACGCACCGGATATTTTCCCTGCACCCGCATAGCGATATCACCGTTGACGGCACCAAACACAAAATTTTGTGCCGGACCGAAATGATGATCCAGGGCAGCCATGTACTCTGCATGATTCCGTGCACGGTTGAGTAAGTAGAATGACTTCAACGGCTCGGCACCATCATGAGAAAGCCAGCGATAGGCAAAATGATTTTTTTCATTCTCGCTATGGTAGCTTTCGTCAAAGCGAACTGGCCCGTGGTGTGTATAGGTTACGGTATCGGTAAATGGTTGCCCGTTTTTAACTTCAATCTGCTCAATTCTTTTTTGGGAGGGTAACCACTTGCCATCGCTCAGGTACTCATTTTTAAATTTGTCTTTGAATTGAATGCGATACCAGTCTACAACGTCTCGTTGGGCATTGGTACATCCCCAGGCGATGGAATCGTTGAAACCGAGTATTACAGCTGGCGCACCTGCCAGGGAGCCTCCCATCGTATTGACAGTTGGGGAGTTAAGGTGAATGACAAACCAAAGTGATGGTATCCCTAACGATAGATGCGGGTCGTTGCAAACTATTGGGTAACCTGTTGCTGTCTTCTTGCCGCTGACTACCCAATTGTTGCTACCGATTCCTCTGGGTTTTTCTTCCGGAGCTTTTAATTGGATAAGTTCATCAGGCAAAGCTGAAGGAATACCGTCTAATGTAATGGGCTTAAAGTTCCAATTATTTGTATTCGTCACAATTGGATCGCTTACTTCTTCATGATCGGGATAAAGGAGATCAAGTGTTTCTTTTCCAAAGACTTTCAGAGTATTCGTAAACTGCAAATCCTTTTCCCCTGAGTTGAGTGTTTGAGAAAAATTCATTTGCA
>JAENVX010000080.1 GCA_016650355.1 Bacteroidia bacterium
CCGTGAGCAACATAATACAACGAGGAGGAACCATTCTTAAATCATCAAGAAGCGAGCGGTTTAAAACAACTGAGGGGCGCGAGCTTGCATTTCAACAATTGAAAAAAGCTGGAATAGATGCTGTTATCGTGCTCGGAGGTGATGGTTCATTAGCGGGTTCCAACTATTTTACCGCTACGTATCCAATTCCTTGGATTGGCATTCCAAAAACAATTGACAATGATATTTCAGGAACTGATTTTACAATAGGCTTTGATACCGCAACCAATACGGCAATGGCCGCCATCGACAACATTCGGGATACGGCTGAATCGCACAACCGAATTTATTTTGTAGAAGTGATGGGCCGCGATTCCGGATTTATTGCATATAAAACAGGAATTAGTGTAGGCGCTGAAGCAATCTATATACCCGAAACAAAAACTGACTTACAACACCTGTTTAAAATTTTTGATGAAGGTTGGAACCGAAAAAAGAGTTCTTTAATCGTTGTGGTGGCTGAAGGTAATGAAGCGGGAGGTGCATATGCCATTTCAAAAAAAGTAAAAGAAAAATTTCCTCAATATGATATGGCCGTAAGTGTGTTGGGCTATATTCAACGAGGTGGATCACCTACGTGTACCGATCGCGTGCTGGCAAGCAGATTGGGAGTTGCTGCTATTGATGCACTTTTAGCGGGTGAGAAAAATATTATGATCGGAGAAGTGAAAGGAGAAATTACTTACACACCACTGAAGGATATTATTAAAATACATTTGGCAATAACACCTGCGATGACAGAATTAATAAGCATTCTATCGATATGACAGGAAAGGACGGGGGTTCTACATCCTACAAATTACTTAATCAGTTAAGCATACACAAGATTCCGACAATCCGTGAATACTATAACTTTTACCTAAAGATGTATAAGACTTTTCCATTTCTAAGCCTTTAGCTTTATGTCAATACTTTAACTGTAAGAATTTTAGAATAATAATCACACTCCAGTAATTAAAAATGAAGCATTGAATGAAAGAAACTATGGTGAATTACAAGGATTAAATAAAGCCGATATCATCACTAAGTATGGTGAAGCACAAGTAACATTATGGAGAAGGAGTTATGATGAAACGCCTCCGGGAGGCGAAAGTCTTAAAGACACAGAAGCCCGGGTGATGCCTTATTTTAATGAAACCATTTGTGAAAAAATGAAACAGGGCTTGAATGTATTGATTGTCGCGCATGGCAACAGTCTTCGGTCTATTGTTAAAAATTTAGATGCCATCAATGATAAAGATATTATCAATCTGAATATTGCTACAGGAAGTATTTATCTATACCGATTCGATTCAGATTTGAAAGTAATGAAAAAGAAAGTAATATGAGTAATGATTTAAAAATGAAAACAGCTATCTATAGCTTTCATAAATTTGAAAAACCTTATTGGGACAAGATTGATTCTGGTAGCCATTTATTTCATTTTTTCGATTTAACACTTACGGTTGAAACAGCACGATTGACTGTTGGTTTTGATGCGGTAAGTTTATTTGTAAGCGATGATGCATCTGCATCTGTTCTTGAAATATTGCATGCTAACGGAATCCGTTTCATTGCCCTGCGTTCTGCTGGATACAATAATGTTGATATGGTAAAGGCTAAACAACTTGGTATCCGGGTGGCCAGAGTTCCTGCATATTCGCCCTTCGCTGTTGCTGAACATGCCGTAGCCTTAATGCTGGCATTAAACAGAAAATTGATTCGTTCTCATTA
Source organism: Bacteroidia bacterium (assembly GCA_016650355.1). Lineage (GTDB taxonomy): Bacteria > Bacteroidota > Bacteroidia > Cytophagales > Cyclobacteriaceae > ELB16-189. Next base: position 1,753 of record JAENVX010000080.1, read on the forward strand.
CCGTATCATGGAACAAAATTTTTCACTAGATGGGTTAACAGGGTTTGATATGAATGGAAAAACCGTGGGAATAGCCGGCACCGGCAAGATCGGTAAGGTGATAGCGCGCATTTTGCATGGCTTTGGTTGTCATCTGCTGGCATACGACAAAATTGAAGATGAGGAGATCAAACAAAAATACGAGGTCGAATACGTTGATTTCGAAATGCTCTGCAACAAATCTGATATTATAACGCTACATCTGCCACTCAACCAAGAGACAAAGCACCTGATTAATAATTCTACATTAGATCAGATGAAAGAGGGCGTCATGTTGATAAACACCAGCCGCGGTGCCCTTGTTAACACTAAGGATGTGGTTCAGGCATTAAAGCGTGGGCGCGTTGGTTATTTCGGTATGGATGTGTATGAAGAAGAGGGCGGACTATTTTTTGAAGATCACTCGGACAACATTCTTCAGGATGACACTATCGCACGTCTCATGACTTTTCAAAATGTATTGATAACCAGCCACCAGGGGTTTCTTACCGAAACATCTCTACAAAATATCACCAAAACAACCATCTATAATTTGGATTGTTTCGAGCAAAAGAAAAATTCAGAAAACGAAATAAAGTAATTTCAAAAGAATATAGCAGCACAATGTGAAACTTATGTAATATTTCAGGATGATTATGTAACTATTTTATAATAAATAAACTTTACCTTTTGAAGTTGCTAGATTCTTCTCTCTAAGATAAAATTAGCGGTCCAGAAGCTAATCACATCAAAAAACATAAATGATAGCAACTTTAAACTCAACTAATGCTCATTTACACCTCGGAAAGATAATATCTGTAAGGGGAAGTGTTGTGGATATACGATTTGAAAATACCCTGCCATCCATATATGCTTTGCTTCATACAGGTAAGAATAAAGAAATCGCCATTGAAGTACTGGCACAACTTGACAGCCATCGTGTGCGTGGTATTGCGTTGACACCCACGCAAGGATTAGCGCGCGGCATGGCAGTTGAATCTAAAGGGAAACAACTTTCAGTACCTGTTGGAAAAACGATTATGGGTCGCATGTTCGATGTGTTTGGCAATACAATTGATCATGAGGAGCCGTTACAGCACATGGAATGGCGCAACATACACCAGTCTCCACCGCCTTTGTCAAAACGCTCAGCAAAGTCTGAAGTATTTGAAACAGGTATTAAAGCGATTGATGTATTGATACCATTAGAGCGCGGTGGCAAGGCGGGTTTGTTTGGTGGTGCAGGCGTTGGTAAAACTGTATTACTTACCGAGATGATTCGCAACATGGTGGGCGACAACAAAGGTGTAAGTATGTTTTGCGGCATTGGAGAGCGGTGTCGTGAAGGGCACGAATTGTATCATGAGATGAAGGAAGCCGGTGTATTGAAAGACATGGTAATGATGTTTGGCCAAATGAACGAACCTCCTGGTGCGCGCCTACGCGTAGGGCATGCAGCATTAACCATGGCAGAATATTTTCGCGATGATGAACAGCGTGATGTGCTCTTACTCATTGATAATATCTTCCGGTTTATCCAAGCCGGCATGGAAGTATCCGGTCTAATGGGGCAAATGCCGTCACGCCTAGGCTATCAACCTACTATGGCTACTGAACTTTCCAAACTGCAAGAACGAATTGCGAATACCGATGCCGGTGCAATCACTTCTATCCAGGCCGTATATGTTCCTGCTGATGATTTAACAGACCCTGCTGCGGTGCATACTTTTTCTCATCTTTCTGCTTCTATTGTGCTTTCGCGGAAGAAAGCAAGTGAAGGACTTTATCCAGCCATCGACTTGTTACAATCCAATTCCAAAATGGCAACCCCCGGCACTATTGGAAAAAGACATTATGAACTGGCTCATAGAACAAGGCAAACATTGGCGCAATATGAAGAGCTCAAAGATATTATTGCTATGCTGGGACTTGAACAATTATCCGTTCAGGATCGCAATGTGGTCAACCGGGCCAGGCGGATAGAACGCTTTCTCACACAGCCATTTTTTGTTACGGAGCAATTCAGTGGCATAAAAGGCAAACAAGTGAGTTTGAATGATGCACTAGATGGATGTGAACGAATTCTGGCAGACGAGTTTAAAGATTTACCCGAAAGTGCTTTTTATATGGTCGGAAAAATTGATGAGGCGATTAAAAAAGGAAAAGAGAATAATGGAAATACTGAAAATGTTGAAAAGCCTTTGGCGGTACGGGAACCGGTAAGCGTTGAATAAATTATAGAGCGATGTCATTATCAATGAACTTAAAGATACTTCTGCCTTTCAAGGTTTTTGCTGATATAAAAAATGTCGTCAGCATCGTAATGGAAACGCAAGAAGGAGCCTATGGTTTATTA
>JAENVX010000081.1 GCA_016650355.1 Bacteroidia bacterium
CTGAGGATTGCGCAAGTGTTGTGACCAGCTCATTTCACTGACGTGAATAAGTCCTTCCACTCCAGGTTGCAATTCAAGGAACGCTCCGTAATCGGCAACATTGACAATTTTGCCTTTCACTTTAGAACCAATTTGAATTTCAACAGGTAAAGAATCCCAAGGATGGGGAGTAAGTTGTTTCATACCCAGCGAGATCCTCTTTTTATCGCCATCAAAATCAAGTACTACCACTTTAACCGGTTGGTCAAGTTTGAGCACTTCTTCCGGATGATTGATACGTCCCCAGCTGATATCGGTAATGTGTAACAATCCATCTACACCACCCAAGTCGATGAATACACCGAAGTTGGTCATGTTCTTGATTACACCTTCCAATACCTGGCCTTTTTCAAGGTTAGTTAAGATGACTGCTTTTTGTTGTTCAAGATCTTTTTCAATCAACACTTTATGAGATACTACAACGTTGTCGTTGGTGTAATTGATCTTCACCACCTTCACCTCGATTGATTTATTTACATAAATATCAAAGTCGCGGATTGGCTTCACATCAATTTGAGATCCCGGTAAGAAAGCTTCGATGCCAAAAACATCTACAATCAAACCTCCTTTGGTTCTACGCTTCACAAAGCCTTCAATGATTTGATCCTTATCAAGGGCCGTCTGAACATATTCCCATCCTTTGAGGAGTTTCGCCTTTCTGCGGGAAAGGATCAATTGACCCATTGCATTCTCGCGCTCTTCAATAAAAAGATCTACGATGTCACCGATTTTCAATTTCGGCATGTCTTTGAATTCAGCCAACGGCACAAGGCCATCTGACTTAAATCCTATATTCAAAATCACATCACGGTCGTTGATACCCACAACGGAACCTTGCACTACTTCGCTTTCATTTACAGTTGAAACAGTTCCAGTGTATTTGTCCAACATTTCCTGGCGTTCACTATTCGTGTAGCCTTCGCCAAATCCTTTGCGATCAATTGTTTCCCAATTGAAATCGTCAAGAGAGGCATTTGAACTCGTAGCAGCTATGCGGGCGGTGACATCATGAATCATCCGGCTGATGCCTTCTTCTTCCTCTGCCTTCTTAGCAGCTTTAAATTCGGTTAGTTCGTCTTTCTCGAAGAGTTCTCCTGCTGCTGCGCCTTTAACAGTTTTCTTTACCGGTGCATCGTCTACCACTGGTTTTGTCGACTTAACTTTCGATTCTTCGTTTCTTTCTCGTTGTACTTTTGCCATAATCTATGATCTACCCTGATTTTACATGCAACAAACGGGTACTTTGTTGCAAATTTGGTTTTAGGATCCCCTTTTTTAATAAAAAGAGCCCGTTCACCTGAACGGGCTGCAAATGTAAGCAGAATTCTTAAAATAGATGGAATTACTGCAGATTCGTACTTAATTCAAATCTTCAGGCTTTAAGATACCCGTAGCGTAATCAAGCAATATCTTTTGAAATAGTAGCCGATATTCGGCTTGCGCCAAGTCAGTTTGGGCCTGAACTAAAATTCGGTTAGCCTGTATGTAATCGATCAAATTGGTAACACCTAGATTGTAACGCTCACTTTCAAGGCTAAACGCCATTTCCGCAGCAGTAAGTTGGGCAACCGATACAGTATAAGCTCTTTTAAAAAGGTTAAAATTCTCATACGCACGAACGACATCCGTTTTCACTTGAACTTCTGCATTTTTAGTTAGTGTCTGAGTATTCAAATAGTTTACCTTCTGTTGAACATAGCCTGTTCTATATTGAAAACTCTGGTTGCCACCAAGAATGGGAATGTTAAGTTGGAGACCATAGACTTTTCGCAAGTTGTCGGTTCTAAATTGATCTTCAATAGGCCTGACGTTTGGATCACCCTGGGCCCTATTGTATGCAGAATACAATGTACCAAAAGCACTCAAACTTGGCATTAATCCACCCCGGCTTGCATTCATTGCATACTTTGCCGCTTCTTCACTTTTTTTCGCTCTCAAATAGTCACCTCGATTTTTTAGGGAAACTTCAAATAGTGTTTCTAAGTTAATTTGCTGAGCTCCAATCGTGTTCACATCCCAATCTGGTTTTGCAATATCAAATTGTTCAGTTGGATCCAACAACAGTGTCTGGGTCAAAGATCCCTTGTCCGTAATCAATGCAATTTCAGCTTGCAACATTCTGATCTCGGCTGCCTTTGTTTGTGAGTCCTGCGTATATGCCTCCACCGGAGATCTGCTCCCTAATTCAACCTGAACACGTACTTGTTCTAACTGTTTTTTTAATACTTCAAAATTCTCTTGTGCAATCAGTAGTAACTCTGCATCAACAAGAACGGTGAGGTATTGAATAGATACTGTATTGATAACATCTTGTGCCGTGCGATTAATATAATAGGATTGGGCTTCCAATAAGCTTGCAGATTGTTTTACTTGATTAAACTGACTCAAACCATTGAAAATATTGATGTTGGCGTTGACTGAACCTGAAAGTTGTTCAAATATTCCATTAACAACTTCACCGGTGTTCTGATTGAAAGTATTACCATTTACTTTGGTTGCACCACCATTAACTGAAAGTGTTGGCCCCATCCCTGCATAGCTGGCAGTACGCTGCATTTGACTTAGCATCAAATTGTTTTTTTGCTGATTCAACAAGATGCTGTTCTTCATTGCAATAGCTATAGCATCTTGAAAAGTCAACACTTTCTTCTGCGCCCACGTGAGTTCAGATACGATAACAAAACATATCGTTATTATTATTGGAACCGTTCGTTTCATAATTCCTTTCTATTCTATTTTACTATTTCATCAGCGCTAATAGCGCCATCTGACACTCTTACAATTCGCTTGCCCCGTCTGGCATTTTCTTCTGAGTGCGTCACTTGTATAATGGTTATCCCCTCTTCATTCAATTTTTGAAAAATATCCATTATCTGCTTCCCCTGATCAGAATGAAGATTACCCGTAGGCTCGTCTGCCAGTAAAAGCTTTGGTTGCCCCACAATGGCTCGTGCAATGCCCACCAATTGTTGCTGTCCCCCGGAAAGTTGTTCGGGAAATAAATCTTTTTTGGCTACCATATTAAACCGGTCGAGCAACTCAGCCACCATACTTTTACGCTGGCTTCCATTTACACCCTTGTATAATAAGGGTGTCTCAATATTTTCGTACACGGTTAATTCATCAATGAGGTGATACGCTTGAAAGATAAAGCCAATGTAATTCTTATGCATCTCCGATTTATGACGCTCTTTCATTTTGTGAACGGGTTCATCAAAAAAGTAATATTCGCCTGCCGATGGTTCATCCAGCATGCCTATGATGTTCATCAACGAGGATTTGCCCGCACCGCTTGGGCCCATAATCGTTAAGAATTCACCTTGCTGGACCTCAAGGTCAACCCCCTTAATAATAAAAGTCCTTTGAAAACGAGAATCAATGTACTTATCTACATTTTGTAGTTTAATCATGGTGGAAGGACTTTAGGCCTGCTTTCTCAAGGCTAATAATATGCCAACGATGTTTACAAGGCTTAGACGTTAAAAAATCAATATAGTTGCATCGATGGCCGTCCGTAAATGCAAATAGGTGTCCGAAAGCGGATAAAAATAAAAGCACTGCTGGACCTTAGCTCAATCAAACTTTAAAATACTATCGGATGCAGAATTACGTCTACTCTTCGGTTCATCATCATGCCCCGGAAACTTTCATTAGAGTAAACCGGGTTTTCAAGGCCCCAGTCTTTTTTGTAGATAATCGTTTCAGGAATACTTTTTTGAAGTAGTAGTTCATGAACCGATTCCCCCCGCATCTGGGAGAGCCACTCATTGTATTGCTTACCACCTATTGGATCGGTATGGCTAATCAACTGAATCTGGTATTTCTCAGTGAGTTTTGGAATCGAATCCAGCCAATTAAATAGTTCTGCTATTTGAATGTCATCAATATAATAACTGCCACCACGAAAATAGATGCTTTTCCGCAACTCATCATCCTTCACTGCCTGGCAATATGCAGTGGCTGATATAAGTATGAGTACTATTGATAATGCAATGGCGCGCATCCTACATAGCTCCTAATTAATGAATTTAACTTCTTTTGCTAAACGACCACACGGATTAGTTTGTTCCTCACCTTGGGAATAATTACAAATTATGTGCAAATACCAACCTTACGCAACCACTATTTTTCGTGGTATGACTGCAATCAATGGTTCAATTAAAATGTTTGCTTATTTCTTTAGGAACGTTGCAACCTTCTTTCTGTCTGGTATCGGCAAGATGAAAAATTTTCCAGCCGCCATCAGGGCCGTTAAACAAGTGAAAAGCGTCCACTCCGCAATGACTAAATTTTTTTCCAACATAAAAGGCATATGGTGCCCAGACCTGGGCCATATTTCCGTCAATTTCAATTTTCGCATCCCAAATTATTTCACTCCATTCATCTGGATGTGGGGTACCAATCGCCTTAAGAAATCCTTCTATTGTTGATTCATATCGTATGGCTGGCTTACCACTTTTGTCAATTGCTATGGTTGCCATAGTGACTGTACTTGCAAATACTTCATGCACCTTTGAACTATCACCTAATTTCATCCCATTGAAAAGTTTGTTAATAGGTTGCATCACTGCTGCCTTTTCAACTGCAGTCTGTCCAATAAGCGAAACTGAGATCGTCAATAATCCGGCAGTCATTAAAATAGTTAACATATGAGTCTGATTAATACCCTATAAAAATCATGAATTAGATGCAACTATTACAACAATTTACGAGAAAGGTAAAAATGTAAATTTCAAGATTTCCCTTTAAAATCTTTACTTTTGGGTTCAATAAACACTCTATGAGAAGGTTAATACTTTTGGTCATTGCGTTCTTCATTATTGGTCAAGTTCTTTATGCTCAGTCGCAGGATAGCCTCGAGGCCGTATTACCAACAGCAAAAGGGGAATTAAAAGTAAAAACCTTAAATGAGCTGTTCCGAGTACATTTCAATTCAGACCCGGTAAAGGCTATTGGTTATACACGTGAAGCGCTTTCACTTGCCACAGAAATTGACGACCGCAAAGGAATGGCTGCTTCATACAATAACCTTGGCGTTGCTTACAAAAGCCAGGGAGCGTTGGACAAGGCACTTGAATACTACCTGATCTCGTTGCGCATTTATGAAAATCTTAACAACAAAGAAGGCTTAGCCTATACTAGAAATAACATTGGCACGATCTATTCCTTAAAGAAAGACTATGGCCAGGCAATGAAATATTTTGAAGGGTCTCATAAGATATTTTTAGAAGTTGGCAATCAGGAAAGACTAATTGGATCAATGAATAATCTGGGGAACCTACACAGTGATTTGCAGCTATATGAGCAAGCGTTAAAATATTATTCTCAGGCATTTCAGTTAAGCGAGAAGAGTGGTAAAATTTATTCCGATCCATTAAATAACATTGGCAATCTTTATTTCCGTCAGGGGAACTATCAAAAAGCTGTGGAATTTTATGAAAGAGCATTCGAATTGTCCAAGAAAGAAAACAACAAAGTTTCCCAACTAAACATTCTAGCGAATCTAGGAGAGGTTTACGCCCGCGTTGGCAGAGGTAAAGAAGCACAACAATACCTGGATCAGGCAATAGCATTGAGTCAGGAACTGCAAGCGTTTGTTTATGAGCCACAAATTCTAAAGAGTATGGCTAGTAACTATGCCCGCCAAAATAAAATGAAGGAAGCTTATGATGTCATGCTTCGATATGATGCTTCACGCGAAAAGATATACGGAGAAGCGAGTAGCCGGAATATCGCACAGATGGAGATGGCATTGGATATCCACGAAAAGGAAAAAGAAGTAGAGGCCCTTAAAAAAGATGATGAAATAAAAACGTTACAGCTTCACAATACTCGCATGATCATTACTTCTATAGTGCTAACAATTGTTATTATCCTTGCAGGATTTAATCTTTTTATGCAACGTAAAAAGCGCAGGGCATAGGTATGATCAGAGACGAAGCGCAAGCCTTGCTAACTTCTATGACTAAAAATGCCAGTCTGCTGCGCCACATGCGCACAATTGAATTGGTAATGGAAGCTTATGCTGCCAAACTCAATGAAGACCAAAACGAGTGGGCAATTACAGGCTTGCTACACGATGCTGACTACGAAGCTTTCCCCGAAAAACATCCTCAAGTAATAGTCGCTAAGCTCAGAGAGATGGGTGAGGGAAAAATAGCGCATGCAATTTCTGCTCATTATACCAAGTGGAATGTTCCTTACGAGACGAAGCTGGACAAAGTATTGCTTGCCTCTGACGAATTGACTGGTTTTATCGTGGCCTGCTGCCAGGTAAGACCGGATGGGATATCAACCTTGGAAACTAAATCCGTTGTCAAAAAACTCAAGGACAAAAGTTTTGCAGCAAAAGTAGAGCGTGACGAGGTTTACAAAGGAGTAGAGTTGTTAGGAATTGACTTAAACGAACATATTGGGTTTATTATCGCTGTCTTGAAAAAGAATCGATTAGAGTTGGGAATCTAAAGCCAAGAAATTACATTTGTTACATTAAAAAATAACGCCATGTTCGAACAAAATGTAGGAGACGGAGCTAATTTATTTGTGATTATCCTCGCTGTGATTATCGGATTTGCTTCAGCCCTAGGCTATACAGATTTCCTGAGAACGAAGAAGGGAGAGGACAACGAACCTAAATAAGAAGATTTTATATCAAACCTAAACCAAAAAAAACTCCGGGTTGCACCTGGAGTTTTTTTTATACAATAATTTTCTAATATTAATTACCGGTGGTGCCAGTCATATAAGGAGATTTATATTCCTTTTGATAATCCTGTACATTGGTTTTCTTAAAAAAATCCCCACTCACGAAACTTAAAAAAACATGAAACTCTTCTGGCTTTCGATAGCCTGGGACAGAGCTGGAACCTGAAAAAATCGGTATGAGCCTGAACTGTTCATCTAAAAAAACAAAATTAGGGTAACTCATTTGGTTATTCAGTAAAGCCATGGCCAACTGATGCGTTCCTTTATTTCCATATGGGACAAATTTAAACGTTGTGCCACTGAATACCACATCTTCTGTTTGCTCTGCATTGAATTTTACAGGGTAGAAATCCTCATTTAGAATTTTTGCGATCTGCGCTTCACTGAAAGTGTTCTTGTCCATCACCTTGCACCAGCCACACCAATCTGTAAATACATCAATGAATATTTTACGCTTTTCAGTCTTGGACTTCTCAATCGCTTGCTCAAACGTGAGCCACTTAACAGGGCCTTCTTCTGCAATTACTGTTTTGGTTGAAGCCGTCTGCGCATACGACAGGAAAGCAAATCCGACCAATACTAACGCTCCAAAATACTTTGCCATATCTATTTAGATGTTTTCGTAATCTGACAACAAATTTAAGCAGAAAACAAGTTCAATTAATGTTAATATTTAATAAAGGTCATATTGTAACCATGTAGGTCCAAAAAGGTACCTATTGTACGGAAAAACAAATAGTCTGTTCGTATTTGGACATTTCTTTAACAAGTTTCCCATGAAATTACCCCACATTGGTCGATTTCAAATCTGGCACTTACTTTGGTAATTTGTTTGCGCAATGAAGATCAGGCTCTCACATAAAGATTATCTCCTGGCCCTGGGTATCCTGGTAGCAGTGATTGTGATGCTCACAACATTGGTCTACACGGAAACTCTAAATCCAGAATCGAAAAACGACCGACCCCCTGTACCCGGCAAGACTGGCCTCCGTGTCTCTCCTTCAGTTATAATCAAGAAAATAGTTGGGGATGTTAATTTCAAGTCCCTGTCGCACAAGAATCGCTAATTTCGGTACATGTAATAGTGTAGCACCTCCTCAATGGCACATTGAATCGCTTTGTTGATGGGATAAAAATCACGGGTTAGTTCATAATCGATTCCGTGCAACTGCATATAAAACTCGTTCATAACCGGCACTTCTCCCCCTCCTTCGATTTTTGAAACCGTATTTTCATAGGCTGCCCCCTGTTCTGTTTTGATGACCTGACACGTCACCAATTCTTTTTTGCCATACTTGTTCGTGCGAGCTGAATACCCAAACAATCGGCAAATAAGTCCCCGATGAATGTATTCGGAGCAAAGCCCCGTTCCACCTTGAGTAGGATTTAGAATATGACAAATGGAGGAGTCTGATGAAGTTAGTTTAGAAAGCCATTCCTCAGCTTTACCTTCCCTGTGCAAATAGTGAGCAAATGGAAGAAACTCGAGTACAGTGGCTTCAATATCCGCTTTGTAACAGCATTTGCCACAACCAAATTTGCAATGCAATGTGGAATCTTTTTGAAAAGATGCTATCTCCTCATCCAACTTCTTAAATACCTCTTCAACCGCTCTAATCTTTTCAGATAAATTCACTTCACAAAAGTAGCATCATAAAAGTGGAATTGGTTAGGATTAAAAAAATTACTGAATACACTTATTTACCTCATAATCAATCGAAAATATTTTTGAACCCCGAATTGATATAACTCCTAATTTTTCCTTCGTTTCTTATAGACATATTTTACAGACACATACCCATTTCTGGGAGTTGACTCCACAATTGAGAAGTGTTGCCGATCCATAATATTTTGGAAAAGAGGCTTACCGCCTCCCAATACAACTGGCACCAAACCAAGCCACATTTCGTCAAGTAGTCCCAGATTGATAAAAGTCGTTGTAAGGTTGGCACCTCCAAACAACCAAATATCTTTACCTCCGCTTTTCTTTATTTCACGAACTTTCGAGTCGACATCTCCATTTAATATCTGCAGGCCTTTTTCATCTCTTACTTTCAAGGAATTTGAGAATACAAAAAGTTTTTTTCCGGGAAAAGTCGATGATCCCATCATTTCAAAACTTTTCCTTCCCAGAAAAATAAAATCAATTTTAGACAAAAATTCATCCATTTCTTTTTGATCTGGTGGTGGACACCAATCATATTCACCATTGGGCCCTTCAATAAAGCCATCAAGGCTGAGTGCAACACTAAGGATAACTTTTCTCATGGTAATTTATTTATGTAGGCTAATCCAACTCATTACAAGTAAATCCCTGATCTGTCAATAACCCAATTGCTTGGTCTGGTAGAAGGGAATCGGATACTATGCGAAGAATTTTATCACAATCATCCAGTGCAAAGTTCCATGTCCCTTTGCCAGCCAGAGCATCCAACTCGGGTGCCAATTGATCAACACTATCGAAGGATTGAACAGATGTCTTAAAAACCAATATTTCCATCCTGAAAAAGAATTATTATAAGCGTAATAGTTGTTATGGCAACTCCAAAACAAAACAAGATGTCTTTGGCATTTTCACATAACGTTATCAAAAGTTTCCTCCGCCTCCACTAATTTCTTAAGGCTTTCCATTACCATACCCCAATTTTGCTCGGAATGTTTCATAGCTTCATTGTTGGCAAATCCATCCTGAGTGACAGTAAGGATCGTAAAGTCATTATCTCTCGCTAATTCATAGCTTATGTTGGCATAGTTGGAAGGAATATCTTCCTTACCCGAAAAAGAACTCCAATAATTATAGCGAATAAGTTTTTCGGTCTCGATTTCTAAAATATTTCCCTTATCCTCGTAGGGTTTCCCTTCCCATACCCCTCGATAAGAGATTGTACTTCCTTTTTTCCAGTCGGTAGTTATCTCTGTTCCAAAAAAATATTGCTTTACCAGTTCTGGCGTTGTTAGTGCTTCCCAAACTTTAGAGACGGATACATTCAGCTTAACTGACTTAATAAGAATTGATTGGTTTTTCATACAGTTGATTTTTATTCAAATCAACAACCACCTTATGACAGCCCTATGTCAGCAGAGAAAATAAATTGAAAATATTTTATGAGTTGGTGACAACGCTATGTCAGTAGGAGGAAAAATGATCTGTCGTTTATATTAAACTAGCTTAGTCAGCTCCCAGAGGTTACACAAGTTTCAAATAATGCTCCTGCAATTCTTCAACCAAGCCTGTCATAATATCTTTTAGCTGTTCCGGCTTCTCAATCTCTACACCACGGCCGTAAGAAAGAAGCCAGCGTGCCATCAACGGCAAGTCAGATGTTAGGAATTTCATTCGCATCTGACCATCTGATTCCTCTTCAGATATAAATCCAAAGTAATGTTTGGAGTTATTCACTTTTACGGACTCTTCCCTTTGAAAAACGACAGAAACTTCGTTCATCTCTATATTAGACTGTTGCAAGCTGTTAAAATATTCCTGCATAGTAGAAATATTACGTGGTTCAAAAATAGAGGGTGTTACTTTTAATTCTTTGATTAGGTCGCACCGAAAATCACGAAAGCTATTGCGAAGCCTGCACCATGCAATCAAATGCCAGGCAGCACTATAAAAGAAAAGTCCAATAGGTTCTACTTCGCGTTGGGTAATTTCGTTTTGGTTGTTGTTGAAATAATCGAGGAGGACGACTCGCCTTCCTACCACAGCTTTTTGCAAATCGGTCAGAAAATTTCCGGTCTGCGCTGGCAAACTTGTGTGAGGCCTTAGCACTTCAATATGATTTTGAAGACTTTCCAAATGATCCTTTTCCGCTTCATTCAAGACTGATTTGATCTTCAGCAATGCCCCATTGAATGCAACCTGAACAGATCGGTCGGTCATACGTTCCACTAATTTGCCGGCCATCATCATAGCGCTGGCTTCGTCTTGAGTGAACATCACAGGAGGAAGATGATAGCCATCCACAATAAAATATCCCTTGCCCGCCTCAGAACCAATTGGCACTCCGGCCTCCATCAAAGCTTTCACATCGCGATAGACTGTTCGCAGGCTCATCTCAAACCGATCTGCAATCTCTTCAGCCTTTACAATTCGTTTTGTTTGCAGGTGGATTAGAATAGCCGTAAGACGGTCGATGCGATTCATAACAACGAATATAATAACAAAATAACGGAGACCATGGTCTCCGTTATTTCAGTTGAGATTCTACAATTTAATATTTTGTCTGGCGCTTACTAAGCTCAATTGTTCTTACCAAAAAACAGTGTACAAGGCAGCTATTATACCAATTATGAGCAGGGATATCGCCATAAAGGATGGTGATAACTTGAACATGCTTCTATCAATTTCCAACCCATTGGACTTCACGCCTCTTCGCTGATCTATATTTGTTATGATACTCATTCCTATAATACATAGTATGAATACAAAACCCATTCTGTCCAAGAAGGGAATCTCAAATATCCCTTCAGCATTCGCTTTGGAAAAACCTGTGGAAGCAAGAAATGACAAGTCTACGAATTGTGGTAGTACTTTAAAGATAAGAGAAAGAACAAAACCTCCAATAGTTGCGAATAAGGCAGCATTTGATGTCGTGCGTTTCCAGAAGAAGCCAAGAATAAACATGGCGAAAATTCCTGGTGACACGAACCCTGTGTACTCCTGAATGTATTGAAATCCCTGTTTCCCTTCTCCCATTAATTTTTCACCTATCAACAGTGAGAGCAGTACTGCTAGAAACATGGAGACGATAACAGAAATTTTTCCCAGCCAAACCAGTCTTGTTTCTGAGGCCTCTTTGTTAATTGCCTTCTTATAAATATCCAAGGTGAAAATAGTGGCGATGCTATTCGCTTTACCTGCAAGTGATGCCACTATAGCTGCAGTTAATGCCGCAAATGCCAGCCCTTTCATCCCAACGGGTAACAAATTTAAAAGAGAAGGGTACGCCTTATTAACATCAATTAAACCTTTTGAATCTAGCATTTCTGTTGCAAAATATCCTTTTTGATGTAAAGCATAAGCTGCAATACCAGGCAACACAACTATTACAGGCATGAGTAGTTTTAAGAAAGCTGCAAATAAAATTCCACTGCGAGCCGTTTTTAAATCTGCTCCCAATGCTCGTTGTGTAATGTATTGGTTGCAGCCCCAATAGTTCAAATTTGTAATCCACATACCACCAACTAAAACGGTAAGACCTGGCAAATCCATGTAGTTATCATTTTCAGGCTTAAAGATCATATGAAAATGTTCACTGGCTTCTTGTCTAAGTAAGGTAAAGCCATTCAACATGCCTACTTGCCCAGCTTCCTCAGCAACCAGATTCAACGCGATATACGTTGCTACTAATCCTCCCAATACCAGGAAGAAAACCTGGATTACATCGGTATACCCAATTACTTTCATTCCGCCAAGGGTAATAAAAATTGAAAAGGTAGCAAGCATAAAAATACAGAGGTAGATATCAAATCCTGTTATGCCACTGATAGCCAACGCTCCCAGGTACAATATAGACATCAGGTTGACAACAATGTAAAGCAGCAACCAGAATACAGCCATGATCATTGCCACGGTACCGTTATACCGTTGATTCAAAAACTGCGGCATCGTATAAATCTTATTCTTCAAATAGACAGGAATAAAAAAAACGGCAACGATGATCAACGTAACAGCAGCCATCCATTCGTAGGTGGAGATAGCCAAGCCCATTTTAAAACCCGAACCTGACATACCAATCATTTGCTCTGCCGAAATATTGGAGGCAATAAGGGATGCTCCAATTGCCCACCAGGTTAGGGATCCTTCTGCCAGAAAAAAGTCTTTAGAGTCTGCCGATAATTTTTTCTTGCGATTGTAAATCCAGTAACCGTATGCAGAAACGATCACAAAATAAACTAAGAATACAATGTAGTCTGAGGTATGAAGTTTTTGCATTGAAACTAGGGTTTAAGGTATGGATTTATAAATAGAGATGTCAGGTGCTAGCCATCAGTGAAGTTATTTCATGTACTCCTTCCGATAGGTTAATCGAATAAAAATCAGGTTCTTTTTTGAAAGTAGCAACATATTTCTTTCTGACCATAGAAGAAAATTCTTTAACAGATACTTTCTTTATCAGCACAATAATACAACCACCAAAGCCCCCGCCAGTTTGCCGGGCTCCTAAAACAGCCTCAGGGTTCTCCCCTGCGATAGTCACTAAGAGGTCAGATTCAGCGCAACTTACCTCGTAATCTTTACTTAGACTCCAGTGTGTTTCATACATTAATTGTCCAAAATTTTTCAAGTCATTTGCCCTTAGAAATTTTGCGGCACGTTGCACACGATCAATTTCTTGAATTATATAGCGACACTTTATGAAAGTATCTTCATCTAAAAACTGCTTCACTGATTCAAGGGATTTCACATCAGCATCACGCAGGGAATGTATATGTGGATGATGC
>JAENVX010000082.1 GCA_016650355.1 Bacteroidia bacterium
AAGATTTGTGTGCGGAAAAATTAAAGATGATTTTATTTCACACCCGGGGCCGATAGAATTATGTGACAATAGATAAACGCCTCCGCGCAGGTAGCAATTGGCAGCTATGAAACAATTGGAACCAATTATAGCAGGCGCTTTTACGGTTATATTATTTTCAAGAATGGCACTTCTATGGATGGCAACACCATCCTTAATACTATAATCGAGTGAAAGGGATGATAGAATTTCAGCGATGACATCAGCTGCCCCGGATGTAATTTGCCATGGAGAATCGGATAACCGATTAGGAAAACAATCTGCAAATAATTTTATATAGCGTGGCCAATCAAAATTATTATTATTCATTTTACATTCGTTCAGGCACTTGAATCCCTAATAAATTCATCGACTTCTTAATCGTATCCGCCACAACCCTAGAAAAAGCAATTCTGAATTTTAGTTTGTCAGCATCACTTTCATTAAAAATAGGGATGGATTGATAAAACTGGTTGTACTCTTTGGCTAGATCGTAGGCATAATTGGCTATCACTGCTGGGGAATATTCATTTGCAGCTTCCTGTATCTTGTTGGTATAACTGTTGATGAGGAACAACGCTTCTCGCTCCGCGAGCTCAAGAGAAGTTACTTTTTGCAAATCCCCCTCCTCAACTAAAATCCCGAGTGAATCAGCTTTTCTTAAAATAGCTTTGATCCTCGCGTGTGTGTATTGAATGAATGGTCCCGTGTGTCCCTGAAGCTGTATGGATTCGGCTGGGTCGAACATCATCCTTTTTTTGGGATCAACTTTTAATAAGAAAAATTTAAGTGCTCCCAGTCCAACCATTTCAGAAAGATCTTTTATTTCCTCGTCAGACATGTCCTCAATCTTTCCCAACTCGCGCGTTTGCTTCTCTGCTTCATTCACCATCTCCGCCATCAAGTCATCCGCATCCACCACAGTTCCTTCGCGTGATTTCATTTTACCGGTGGGTAAATCAACCATGCCATAAGACAAGTGATAACATTCATTCGCCCAACTATATCCAAGCTTAGCTAAAATCAAAAACAATACTTTGAAATGATACTCCTGTTCATTCCCAACCGTATATACCTGTTTGTTGATATTGGGGAAATCACGAAAACGCAAGATAGCCGTACCAATATCCTGAGTCATGTATACAGAAGTTCCATCCGATCTCAACAACACTTTTTGATCAAGGCCATCACTTGTCAAATCCACCCAAACTGATCCATCTTCCTTTTTAATAAAAGCACCATTTTCAACTCCACGCAACACTTCTTCCTTCCCTAATAGATAAGTTTCGGATTCGTAATAGAGTTTTTCAAAATCAACACCCATGCGTTTGTATGTAGAACTGAATCCTTCATACACCCATCCGTTCATGGTTTTCCAAAGTTGGATGGTGTCAGCATCCTTGGCCTCCCACTTTAGTAGCATATCCACCGCGAGTTGCATAATGGGTGCTTGCTTTTCCGCATCCTTTTCAGCAACACCCTTAGTAATCAACTCTTTAATCTGGGATTTGAAAACCTTGTCAAACTCAACATAATATTTACCAACTAAGTGATCTCCTTTCACACCTGAACTAAGCGGAGTTTCACTATTCCCGAAGAGCTTCCATGCAGCCATCGACTTGCAAATGTGTATGCCCCGGTCATTGATGATCTGTACTTTGTGAACTTTATAACCATTGCCTTTATAAATTTCAGCCACACTAAACCCAAGGAAATTATTTCGAAGGTGACCCAGATGAAGTGGCTTATTTGTATTTGGTGAAGAATACTCCACCATGATCTCTTTGTCATCAGACGCTAATACTCCAAAATTTGGATTGCTATAAATAGAGCGAAATACTTCTACCCAAACTTGATCAGTTATTACCAGATTTAAAAAACCTTTTACAACATTGTAGGAGCCGACAATTCCAGAGTGAGTAAGTAAATACTCTCCAACCAACTTTGCGGTTTCTTCCGGTACCTTCTTTGAAACTTTTGCAATCGGAAAACAAACCAATGTGTGCGATCCTTCAAACTCTTTGTTGGTAGGCTGAATCTGCAATTGCTCCACCGATTGATTAAATAGAGCAGCGAGTGCTTTATGTATTTCGGAGCGAAGGGATATGTCTAAATTCATTTGACTAGTTGTTTGTTGTTCGCTGTTCGTTGCTGGCCTAGCGATTAACTAATAACGAACGACCATCAACTCAATACTACATATCTAAAATGTAAGCAAACATCAAAGGAGCTACGATGGTCGCATCGCTCTCAATAATAAACTTAGGTGTATCAACATTCAGTTTTCCCCAAGTAATTTTTTCGTTTGGTACCGCACCTGAATATGAACCATAACTAGTAGTAGAGTCACTGATTTGACAAAAATAACTCCAGTATGGAATGCTGTCACGCTCCAAATCCTGATGTAGCATGGGCACTACGCAAATCGGAAAATCGCCTGCAATACCCCCACCGATTTGAAAAAAACCAATCCCATCTTTGCCGGAATTTTGTGTGTACCAATCCGCAAGCCATACCATATACTCAATACCGGATTTCATGGTGCTTGCCTTGAGTTCGCCCGTAACACAATAGGAAGCAAAAATATTTCCCATAGTAGAATCTTCCCATCCCGGAACCACCATTGGCATGTTGCGTTCTGCGGCAGCAATCATCCACGAATTTTTTGGATCAATCTCATAGTATTGTTTCAGGTCACCAGTCTTCAACATGCGGAACATGAATTCATGAGGAAATAACCGCTCACCCTTTTCTTCTGCATCTTTCCAGACCTTGAATAAATGCTTTTGTAATCTTCTGAATGCTTCTTCCTCAGGAATACAAGTGTCGGTTACACGATTCAAATGGTTTTGCAGTAAATCCCATTCTTGTTCGGGTGTAAGGTCGCGGTAGTTGGGAATGCGTCTGTAATGCGTATGGGCTACCAGGTTCATTATATCTTCCTCCAGATTTGCGCCAGTGCACGAAATAATATGCACTTTATCCTGACGGATCATCTCTGCAAAACTAATCCCTAGTTCAGCCGTACTCATCGCGCCAGCCAAGGTCACCATCATTTTTTTGCCATCCGATATATGCTTTTTATAAGCTTTTGCTGCATCTACCAACGCTGCGGAATTAAAGTGCAAATAATTCTTCTCAATGAATTCAGAAATGGGTCTGTTTTGCTTCATAGTTTTTTCTATTCTATTTCAGGGGCGAAAATAAGAAAAGTTTCAGGTATTAAGGTGAAGTGTTACGAGCTTGCTTTGAACCTGAAACCAGAGATGCATGAATGACATCAATTAGCCATCACTGATCGATTGACAATTGATTTAGCTGCGCCTTCCATAATCTCAAATGCACTTTCTGCCATTCTGTTCTCGGTGTCGAGTGTGGGATTCACCTCAACGATTTCCCATGCACATACTTTTGGGTCTTTACATAATTCTAAATTCAGCAATTTTGCCTCCTCAATTGTAAGGCCATTTGGTACGGGTGTTCCAGTGCCGGTAGAAAACCGACTGTCAATGCTATCCACATCAAAGGAAACATAAATCAAATCGCAATGATCCAGCATTTTCAGGGCTTTTTGCGCCATCAATACTGCGCCAGCTTTTCTTACATCCTCAACGTCAATAAAGTTTATGTTATACTTATTAAGAAGATAGTTTTCTGGCTTCTCAATATCCCGGACAGCGATATAGACAATGTCTTCCGTGTTAATCTTGGGTCCTGGTGTGCCCACATTCTTAATTTGTTCCCAATAGTCCAATGTTTCACCTCGTGGATCGTTGACTTTGCACTCGAAATTATCAAAGCCGCATGCCATTGCGATTGACATGCCGTGCATGTTGCCGGAAGGAGTTGTGAAGGGAGTATGGATATCTGCGTGGGCATCAATCCAAATCACACCTAAGCGCTTTTTGGGGTACGCCTTTTTTATACCAGCTATAGTTCCATAAGCAGTGGAATGATCACCTGCCATGATCATGGGAAAAAAATCGTCAAATATTTGTTCGTAAACCTCCAGGCAAACTCGTTCTTCCATGATCAACACGCCATCAATAAATTTTGCGTGGGCATGCTCAGCACCATCAAAAAGAAGCTCGTTTACATTTTCAACTTCAATTGAATCGTATCTTCTGAACAAGTCTGACTTTAAATCCAGACTTGCTATTTTTATGGCTTCCACGCCCAAACTTGCACCTCTGGTGCCGGCACCGATTTCTGACTTTACCTCAATGATTTTTATCTCTTTCACAAAATCTAAACTTAAAGTTGCTTTGACAAATGGCTGATTGTTGTTACGGTGCCTTTAAATAAGGCTGTTTACCAACTTATTCAGTAGTCGGGTAAAACGTGCGACCTAGTGGGCAACGGCACGAAAATCAAGCTGGAGGGGCGCTTAGCCATGTCTTTCAGATGAATTGCAAAGATGGCAAATTTATACCAATATTGCACCTCAAATTTTGGTTGAAAGTTAGTCGCTGATCGTTAATACAATCGGATGAAACCTAACAATCATAACCGATAACAAACCACAAAGAATGAAGAGTTACCGCGAGCTAATAGAACAGACTTTTGAATTCCCTCAGAAAGAGTTTAAAGTCCGCGACCACGAATTACTGTTCAATGATGTTCCCTTGGTGGATATTATTAAACAATATGGAACTCCACTCAAGATTACCTACCTCCCGAAGATCAGTGAAAACATTAGGTTCGCCCAGGCTACATTCAATAACGCCATGGAGCGATTTAAATACAATGGCACTTACACGTATTGCTATTGCACCAAATCATCGCATTATGACTTTGTGTTGGAAGAAGCATTAAAGAATAATATTCATATCGAAACTTCTTCGGCATTTGATATTCCTATTGTCCGTACGCTTTATGGACGGGGAAAAATAAGTAAGGAGACATTCATTCTCTGTAATGGCTTTAAAATGCCAAAGTACAGGGAGTATATTACCGATCTGCTCAATGATGGGTTCAATTGTTTGCCCATTCTGGATAACCTGAGTGAAATTGATACCTACGAAAAAAATGTAAACAAGCCTTATCAGGTTGGTATTCGCGTGGCCGCTGACGAAGAACCTAAATTTGAATTTTATACGTCACGCTTAGGCATTCGATACAACGACATCAATACGTTATACAAAGAAAAAATTGCACCAAGCAGCAAAGCCTCTCTAAAGCTTTTACACTTTTTTATCAATACAGGAATTAAAGATACGGCATACTATTGGAGTGAGTTGAGCCGCTTTATTTTCAAGTATTGTGAAATGAGAAAAATCTGCGACACACTTGATTCAATTGATATCGGTGGTGGATTTCCTGTGAAAACCTCTCTTACATTCCATTACGACTATAAATACATGATCGAACAGATTGTGGAAAATATTAAATGGATTTGTGAAAAGAACAATGTTCCGGTTCCGCACATTTTTACTGAATTCGGGAGTTTTACGGTGGCGGAAAGCGGAGCAGTTTTGTATTCGCTGGTTGACCAGAAACTGCAAAATGATAAGGAGCTTTGGTATATGATTGATGGCTCCTTCATCACGCATTTGCCAGATGTTTGGGGGATGAACCAGAAATATATTTTGATGGCCGTCAATAAGTGGGATGACCCCTATCACAAAGTAAATATTGGAGGACTAACCTGCGATAGCCAGGATTACTATAACTCTGAAGCGCACACGGGCGAGGTTTTCTTACCGATGATTACAGATGAAGAACCATTGTATATCGGATTCTTTCATACAGGCGCCTATCAAGAAGCACTTGGTGGATACGGAGGCATACAACATTGTCTAATCCCGGCTCCCAAACATGTATTAATTGATCGAAATGAAGATGGAGAAATCTCAACAGAACTTTTTGCCAGTGAACAGACGAGCGAGAGTATGATGAAAATACTTGGATACGAAGAAGCGCAAGCCCCTAAGAGACAAAAGCCTACCAAATTAAAGGTAAGGAGTGTGTAGC
>JAENVX010000083.1 GCA_016650355.1 Bacteroidia bacterium
CATCAAAACAATCAATAAAAGGGGTATCACTTCCGTATTGAAAGAGGCGAAGGCAAAAGGAGTATTCACCGAATAATATCTAATAGCAATGGCAAAGAAAGGAAATAGAATACAGGTGATTTTGGAGTGCACAGAACACAAAAACAGCGGGCTTCCAGGAATGAGTCGTCACATTACAACCAAAAATCGCAAGAACACCACCGAACGGATTGAACTTAAAAAGTACAATCCGGTGATGAAAAAATATACTCTACACAAAGAAATTAAATAACCATGGCAAAGAAAGTTGTTGCTTCCCTTAAGAAAACCGATGGCAAAAGCTTTGCTAAGGTAATCCGTGCTGTAAGGTCTGAGAAGACAGGTGCATATACCTTTCGTGAAGAAATTATGCCTGCTGAGCTAGTGAAAGAAGCGTTGGCAAGGAAATAATTCTTGTTGTCTTCAAAAAATTTGAAGTCCCTTTCGGGACTTTTTTTATTCCATCGCAATTGCTCAATTTCAAAAGTCCAAACTATGTCCATCTTAAGTAGTCTATTTTCCAAAGAAAAAAAGGAGACGCTCAACGAAGGCCTTCAAAAGACCAATGAGAGTTTTTTCGGCAAACTGGGTAAAGCCCTGGTTGGAAAGTCTACTGTAGATGAAGAGGTGTTAGACAACTTAGAAGAAATTCTTATCTCTTCGGATGTTGGTGTAGATACAACTTTAAAAATTATTGGCCGCGTTCAGGCCCGGGTTGCCCGGGATAAATACTTGGGAACCGCTGAACTTGACAAGATTTTAAAAGAAGAGATTGCTGCCCTACTTTCCGAAAACCAATCAAACGATACTCCGGATTTTGAAACACCATCAGACAAAAAGCCATATATATTAATGGTAGTTGGTGTAAACGGAGTAGGTAAAACCACCACCATTGGAAAACTTTCAGCTCAGTTTAAGAAGAAAGGAAAATCTGTTTTGTTAGGTGCGGCAGATACATTCCGTGCAGCAGCCGTGCAACAATTAAAACTTTGGGGTGAACGAGTTGACGTTCCGGTAGTGTCATTGGCTGGGAATGCAGATCCTTCAGCGGTTGCATTTGAAGCTGTGAAGCAAGGGGTAGAAAATGGAGCAGATATCATTATCATAGACACGGCCGGTAGGTTACACACGAAAGTGAACCTGATGGCAGAGCTTTCAAAAATAAAACGTGTTATTCAAAAAGTAGTGCCAGACGGGCCTCATGATATACTCCTTGTATTAGACGGGAGTACGGGACAGAATGCAATTATGCAAGCACGCGAGTTTACCAAAGCAACAGAGGTAAGTTGTTTGGCAATAACTAAATTGGACGGCACTGCCAAAGGCGGGGTAGTTATTGGCATCTCAGATGAATTTAAAATTCCAGTAAAGTATATTGGCGTTGGCGAAAAAGTGGACGACCTTCAGGTATTTAATAAAGTGGAGTTTGTTGACTCTCTCTTTAAAAAAAGATGAGCGTCACTACTCGCGTGCTCTGACGGGTATCTTGAAAAATAGTTGATAGTTGAATCCCCAATAAATTTTCTTTTCAAAAATTCCGTACCCAGGAATATCGTATGGTTGCATCCGACTATAGTTCGTAGCACGCGGGACAAACTTAAACCGGGCAGTATATCCTACCCAGATCATCTTCCAAATCTTTACTCGGAGCCCTCCCGTAAGTTCCATCCAATGTGCCCTCACGCCAGCGTCTGAAGAGGATAGTGGGTCTACAAAATTTTGCAAAAACTCTGAACTGTGATCGAAGGTGGATAGGCCATACCGATATCCTAAAAAAACCATGTTACGATCCGGATCTTTCAGTAAGAAATTTACATCTGCACCTACTCGAAAATAATTTCCTGAATTTTCAAAGTCTCCATTTTTTACCTTTAGTTGTTTAGCCCAGTAGCCATAATCAATCGCCAGGTAATAGCGGTAAAAGTCAACATCAGCATTTACTTCCCAACCACTGAATTTAGAACCTATCTGGCTTGAAATAATACTTAATACGTCTGTCCCTAGCCGGACACCCGTTGGCATATAATTAACTTTAACCGTATCAATTTTTTTTTCCTCAACAGGCTCAGCTCCTTTATCTGCCTTCTTTTCCTGGGCATCTAAAGAGATGGTTAAACCAACAATAAATAATATGCTATAGAAATATTTCAAGGTTACTTTTAACAGTGGTCAACAGTACAGAAGAGGTAACTCGCGTTTTATCAAAATTGGTTTTAGGTACTGCAAGATCAAGTTGATAAAGATAGGCACCACAATCTATCGAAATTACTCGCGTTTGATTTCTATATGACACACGGAGCGTATCAGAAACAGATTGAGATTTTTCATTGTAATTAAAAATTATAGTAGTAATGGAATCCTTTATTTGGAGGGGAATCTCTATTTTGCCTAGTGGTGCATTTGTATAGAGATTATCGGGTGTCTTCAGTTCTCGAATGGAGATAAACGTCACAGTGGTATCCTTGCCCAAGGTTTTACCCTTTAGCGTTATCTTCAAGATATTGGTATTGTTCAACAGGCAATCTGTTTGTTCAAAACAACTGAAAAAGATTAACACCATCAGAATAAACAAAACCGCTCTCAAATCAGAATTATTAAGCTGCAAATATAGTTTTTGATCACCCCTCCAACGGTCTTTCGGGGCGGTATTTTTCGTAATTTTGAGGGCTTAAAAAAAGAAATTGAAAACGAGGGGACTCAAAAAGACAAAAGTCAACATTGTTACATTAGGTTGCTCCAAAAATCTGGTAGATTCTGAGGTGCTTTTGACTCAACTACGCGGCAATGGAATTGATGTAATTCATGAATCAAAAAAAGATGACGCCAATATAGTGGTCATTAACACATGCGGCTTCATTGACAACGCTAAGCAAGAATCAATAGACACAATTTTACGATATGTGGACGCAAAGGAAGAAGGTCTTGTGGAGAAGGTATACGTTACCGGTTGCTTGTCTCAACGGTACAAGGATGATCTTGAAAAAGAAATTCCACAGGTAGATGCCTGGTTCGGCACCCGTGATCTATCTCGCTTGCTCAAGCAATTGAATGCCAACTATAAACACGAATTGGTTGGAGAGAGAATATTGACTAACCCAAGTCATTTTGCTTATCTTAAAATATCTGAAGGTTGCGACAGACCGTGTTCATTTTGTGCGATCCCTTTAATGCGAGGCGGTCATATCTCGCGCCCAATAGAGGAACTTGTTTTAGAAGCCAAAAACCTTGCGAAGAACGGGACGAAAGAACTTCTCCTAATCGCACAGGATTCTACCTACTACGGGCTTGATCTTTATAAAAAGAGAAATCTTGCTGAATTATTAAAACATTTGTCTGATGTGGAGGGTATTGAATGGATCCGTCTGCATTATGCCTTTCCAACTGGCTTCCCAACAGACGCACTTGATGTAATGGCTGAACGATCGAATATCTGTAAGTACCTAGATATCCCGTTGCAACATGGCTCTTCGCGAATGCTTAAGCTTATGCGAAGAGGAACTACGCGTGAAAAGACAGAACAACTTCTTCAAACTTTAAGAGAAAAAGTACCGGGCATCGCTATCCGCACAACCCTTATAGCGGGTCACCCAGGTGAAACTGATGAAGACTTTAACGAAATGATGGGTTTTGTCGAACGCTCACGTTTTGATAGACTTGGAGTATTCTCTTATTCACATGAAGAAAATACGCACTCCCATTCTATGGAAGATAATATTCCCGCTGACATTAAACAAGAACGTGTAGATGCGATAATGGAATTACAGCAAGGTATCTCATTTGAACTAAACCAAGCCAAAATAGGCAGATCATTCAAAACATTAATCGACCGGAAAGAAGGAAGGGCTTTTGTTGGTCGCACCGAATTTGATTCCCCTGAAGTAGACAATGAAGTGATCATTGAAAGCCAAGAAAATTATCTTAGAATTGGTGATTTTACAACTGTAAAGATCCATTCCGCTACTGAGTTTGACTTAACAGGGAAGCCATCTTTGCTGTTTGTGTAAATTCCTAAACAATATTTTTTTACCAACGTTATTGCGACATGAATCAGAAATTTGTAATCTTTAGTTGTTGTTGATATGCGGACTCACAAGCTACCCTTTGCCAATACGCATGCCTTCTCCTCATTTTTTTTAGATTATATCCACCAAAAGGAATCGTTACAAAAATTTATCAACCGCTTTCCTACGCCTGAGAATTTCTTGCCCCAAATACAAGAAAAGGAATCGACATTTCCCGATCAAAATCGCCAGGTTTTGACAGCAACACTAAAAGAACAATACATAGGATTAGTTGTTACCGAATCCGTAACTAATAATATTTCTTCGCTTGCCAAGAGAAAAACATTTACAATTACCACGGGTCATCAACTTAATATTTTTACTGGCCCGCTATATTTCATTTACAAAATAATCACTGTTATCAATGCTTGTAAAAAGCTGAAATCAGTTTATCCCGATTATCATTTTGTACCTGTATATTGGATGGCTTCGGAAGATCATGACTTTGAAGAAATACAATACTTTAAGCTGTATGGAAAAAAGTACATATGGAATACTGACCAGAAAGGTGCCGTAGGGAGGTTTAACACCAATGGTATCGAATCATTATACACTGACATTCCGGGGGATATTTCGATTTTCAAAAATGCTTATTCTAAAAATAAAACACTTGCTGCTGCTGTTCGGCATTATGTCAATGAACTATTTGGCAAGGAAGGTGTGGTGGTGGTGGATGCCGATCACCGATCGTTAAAAACATTATTTAAAGATGTTATTCAAGACGATCTTTTTCAAAACTCTTCCAAAAATTTAGTAGAAGAGAGAAACAAACAACTGGAATCACTCGGGTATCATACTCAGGTTTTTGTTCGTGACATTAATTTTTTTTACCTCGGAAATGGGTTGCGCAGTAGGCTTGAAAAAACTAATGGTAAATTTAATATTGTTGATACAGACATTGAGTTTACGCCAGAAAAAATCAAACAGCTTGTTGAGAAGGAACCAGAAAAGTTTAGTCCTAATGTTATTCTACGTCCTTTATACCAGGAAATGATTTTGCCTAACTTGGCCTATGTGGGAGGCCCAGCTGAAGTAACCTACTGGCTTCAACTAAAGGGGGTCTTTGATCATTTTAAAGTTCCTTTTCCTATGTTGATGCCACGCAACTTCGCCCTGGTTATGGATGCGCCCACTTCGAGAAAATTCGATAAAATCGAACTAGAGTTTAAAGATCTTTTTGAAGATAAGCATTACATTTTCAATCACTGGTTTGCTAAGCACAACACGCTCAATTTATCCTTAATGAAAGAGGTTGAAACTATCCAACAGTTTTGGACAGGAATAAAAGACCGAGCTAGTCGTATCGATCCAACACTCAATCAATTTGTAGCCGCTGAAGCCAAACGAAATCTCAAAGGTCTCAAAAAAATTGAACAAAAATTCTGGAGAGCTGAAAAGCGTAAACAGGTTGATAAACTTCATCAAATTGAAACTGTAAAAGACTCCTTGTTTCCGGGTGGGGGGTTGCAAGAGCGTACTGATAATTTTTTAAATTTCTATCAACAAGACCCAAAGTTTATTCAAAAACTGATTGACTTACTTGATCCCTTTGATTATCAATTTAATATTTTTCAATACATCTCTCCAATAGCACCTAAAGAGAAGAAGAAATAAAAGTTGAATTGTCTAATAGTGACAAAATCAGAACTACGGAAATTGTACCTTCAAAAACGCCTTTCTCTCTCAGACGAAGAGTACGGCAGCTATAATCTTCAAATTTCTGATCTTTTCTTCTCCAATTTCGTCATCGCTTCAAAAGATATTATCCATTCCTATATACCCATTGAGAAAAATAAAGAGCCCAACACGTGGTTGATTATTAATCGGATAAAAATGGATTATCCTGCTGCCCATATTTCCATTCCCAGGGTAAAAAACAATCAGTTGGAAAATCTATACTTTGAAGAATCGGATGTGTTGAAAATAAACTCGTGGGATATTCTTGAGCCCACGCAAGGTGAAATCACCCCAAACAATAAAATTGATTTGGTACTCATTCCGTTACTTGCTTTCGATAAAGCAGGAAATAGGGTCGGTTATGGAAAAGGATTTTATGATCAATTCCTAAAAGAATGCTCTCCAACTTGTAAAAGAGTGGGATTGTCATTCTTTGAACCTACTGAACGAATTGACGACATTAATCAATACGATGTTAAGCTAACTCATTGTATCTCTCCTGAAAGAGTGTACACCTTTTAATTTTTAGGTCGTCCAAAAACAACTTCCACATCGCTAACCTTAGAGAAAGGCCGTCCATCTGTTGTAATGCCTTCAATCTTTATTTGCAAAGGGCCGATATCATCTGACGCATAGAAACTGAAAGATGCCTTTCCGCGTACATCAGCTTTTAGCGAAGTATTCCAATAAAGCGTAGAACGAAAATCCGGCATGTGTGTATTTGATTTAATTGAATAATCGGGAGATCGAAATTCGATAGATTTACTTAAGCCGTCAACTAATATGATACTGCTTTGCTTAGTTAGGTTATCGTTATCTGGCTTCTTTGTCTGAATAAGTAGCATTCCATTCCTTCCCATTGCTCCAAAGCGTTGCAATTTGTTAATATCTTTTACAAGTTTTACGGTAAGAACTTTGGAAGGATTGAGACTTAAAAGATAGGGAGTATTTTTTGTCATCACTCCATCGATTACGTAAAGGGGATCTCCTGTCGCGATTACATTAGGATCTGAAAGTGTTACGCGAACAATCGATTTGCCACCAACTTTTCTGTGGCGCACAGAAGGAATTACTTCTCGAAGCAATTCCTCCATGGTTGGAAAAATAACATACTCCTCTACATCTATTGAAATATCGACACCAAACATTTCCTCCTCAAACTCAATATTGGGATTGGAAAGGTTTGAACTATCCCGTTGAACAACATCTGTGTAAAAAGAGAATGAATCGTCTATTAATCTTTTCTTAGACTTAAAATCTCCATACAAATCAGTGTTCTCTCCTACTTCAAATTGTAACGCCCTCTGTGTGACCAAGGTATCCTTGTAAACATATAGTTCCGCGGTACTTATTTCCCTTTTCTTTAATTCCATTTGGTAGAAAAGGCGATCCCTGCCCCAGAAATCAAACAAAAAAGGCAGATCGAAATTTCCGCGTTTTGTTGTATAGACTTCATATCCCATCATTTGATCTTGTAAAAAGACATTAATAAGCGTTGAATCTGGTACAGGGTTACCGGTGCTCTTATCCAAGGCAATCCCCTCTATAGTTAGCATATTTCTAAATCCATACTTCATTTCTGCCTTTGTAAATGACAAAACATCTAACCATCGAAAGCGATTCCACTTTCTAGTAATCATATAATTATCTATGGTAGAATCCCAAAGTTTATCTGATCGTTCGGCAGTGAAAGGAAATGGATCATAAGGGTTGAGAAAATCCTGGAACAAAATCTCCTCTTTAGTGGTCGACATTTCGCCTTGATTATCAAATAGCTTTTTATTGGTAACAGAAACGGTCAGATCGCTCTTTATTGGGTTGCCTAACTCATCTTTTAAGGAAAGGTTAACAGCAATTTTCTCCCTTGAGCCATAGACATACTTTTCAGTTGAAATGTTAACCTGGATTTCTGATTGGTCTTTGATATATATCAGCCGTTCAGCCAAGACTTTACCTTTACTATTTATTACGGATATCTGTGATACACCAAAAGGAAATTTTTTATGTGGTAACTGAATTTGAAGAGATTCCTTATCCTCCAGCTCAAAAGGGACAGAATAATTTAATTTGCTCTGCGCGACTACAATTAAATATAATTCTTGCGACCTCAAGACCGACTTAATGGGAGCCGTTACCAAAAGGTTCAAAGTTTCTCCGTTTACACCTTGTGTTACTGACAATGCTATCCCATCTAAAATTGCGACAGGCAAACTGTGGAGTTGAGTTTGACCTACTATTTTGGCGTAATATGATTTACCACGCTCTGGTTCAATCATAAAAAATCCTAAGCCTTTTTCATCTAAATTAAATTCGGACACGACTTGATTTTTATTGTCAATAATCTGTCCTTCACTTCTGCCTAATGAACGCACCACCACTTTACTAGAAATTCCTTCGATCAAATTTCCCCCCTCCGGGTGAAATGTAAACAGATTGTTCGCAGGTGGTGGAATTGGAATAATCTGCTCCTGCCCCGTTATGATAATGGATTTGGTATAAAAATAGTCCGGGCTAAAATTTTTCATCCAGTCACTATAAGCCCTGAACAAATAAATGCCCGGAGTTATGCCCCTTGAAAGAATTACCTGATTTGCCCCAACCCCATCACGTACACTAAAACTTTGGCGTAGCACAATTTTTCCTTCCTGATCAATAATATCTAAATACAGAATTTGCTTACCTGCTATTGGGCGAAGATCATCTGTAAGAAAATGTGCTTTATAAAAGGCAGTGTCTCCTGGCGCGTATTTGTCCTGGTTGAAGAAAAGGTACACTTTAACCTGCTGATTCCTTTTATTGTAGTTTTCAAATTTTTGAGTTAGCTCCTCGATAAATCCATCCTCAATCCAAACGAAGGATGTTAGTAAAAACATAATTATAAAAAAAAGTGAACCCTTATTTTTCATTTCCAAAACGAGGGTCTAACATTAGTGGAAATCCCAACGAACATACAACTTGTTCTTACCGTATCAATTTTCTGCACAGTATACGGAACATCACTCTTTTCAATAAATATGGATTTCTCCTGCACAGAGGAAGCGTAGAAGATGCCCTGAACTTCTTCGTCTCCGTCTTTTGAAAAAATGTTACCTCTAACCTTTCCAGAAGGAGGCTGAAATAAACTTGAAGCACCCTCTTTCTGTGACTGGATCACCCGCCAGAAATTAAAGGCTGCTCGGGACAAGCTCATTTGTTGCACGGTAAGATAAAATCGCTGATAATAAAAAGTTCTGCGAGTAACAGGTATGAACGCAACATTGACATGATCAAACTTATTGCCCGAAATGAATTGATCATCGGAAACTATTGGCGTACCTTGAAGCATTGTTACCCAGCATGAGCAACATGAACAAGGCGAGGACTGAAACAAAATACCATCGCGTTCTTGATAACCGCTGCATGGGAGTGGATCTGGCACTTGAACTCCCTCTACATTTCTTGTTTTTAAGTGCGGAAATGTTTCAATTTCATACGTCCCAGTCCACTTCCACCTATAAAGATTTTCTCCGGTTGGTAAGCTATTCGCATCCATGTAAATATTAAAGCCATCAGCTCCAACAACTGTACCATCAACCTTGATTCTTTCGCGAAAATCAAACTCATAAGAAAGATTATTAATAGCCCCAGCCGGATTTAATTTCTCCGCAGACGATTCATACATTTTTCCATTTAAGGTGATTATCTTCAAGACGTAGGTACGTCCCACTGTACCTTGCAATCCGCCAACACTGGTCTGGTAAATGCCTGAACTAGTTTCTTTCAGTAGCTCTGAATTACCAACATCATCAGAAATGGTAACCCTTGCCGATAATATAGGAATTCTTTTGTCCAGATCTGCATCAAGGTTTGAAACCTTAAAAATACTTACCGAGTACGGCCCTTCCTCATCAGTAATAACACCATCAACAGCAAGTTGAAAAGAAACATCTGGCGCCTTGATTCGTATTTCATCAACACAGCCATCGGCTATGATTAACAACAGAAGGAAACTAAATAGATATGAAACGCGCATATTAAAACCTAAAACTATATGTTAACGATGGCAAAACAGTGCCTACAACTGATAGTTGATACGGTCGCAAGATTCCATTGCCGTTATCCTTGAAAAAAATGGTGTAAGGATTCCTGCGAGCATAGACGTTGTAAATGGATAAAGTCCATGTTCCGTCCCAGAATTTTTTTCTTTTATGATTTCCCTCCATGACAAACGCTATATCCAAACGGTGATAGTCAGGGATTCGATACTGGTTGCGTTCTGAAAAATTCGCAACGGTTATGTTGTCAATGCTAAAACCAGAAAGCGGGCTGGTAATTGGCCTCCCAGTTCTAAAAGTGAAATTTCCTGTAAAGAAATACCTTCGGGAAATAGCATACTTCCAATTAACATTTAAGATATTAGGCTGATCGAAATTGGACGGATACTCCTCTCCTTTATTGACAGACTCTTCTTCCGTAGCTCCATTAATGGTACGAAGTGAACGGGAATAGGTATAATTTATAGAGCCTGTTAATCTTCCGTTGTTTTTCGCGATCGAAGTTTCAACGCCATAGGCTCTTCCTGTGCCTTGAAGCAAATCCGTCTCCAGTTGAGGATTCAAGAGTAGTTGTGCACCATCTTTGAAGTCAAGAATGTTGGTAAATTTTTTGTAGAATACCTCAGCAAATGCTTCATACGTTTTTTCCTTAAAGTTTTGAAAATATCCTATGGATAGCTGATCTGCGAATTGCGGCTTGAAATAATATCCGCTTGGCTGCCAAATATCTACAGGAGTAATAGCAGTTGTATTTGTTATCAAATGCAAATATTGATTCATCCGATTGTACCCCAATTTTATAGATGATGACGGACTTATATTGTACCGGAAAGAAAGGCGCGGCTCAATTCCATTATAACTTTTAATTCTCTCTCCACTCGAAAAGTTCAACGTATCGATAAGATTGACTGACTCAATTGGCAATTCGGATTTGTATACATTGACAGAGCCCGGACCCAGCGCGCTAAATAGTGAAAACCGAAGTCCACCTTCAACAAAAAAGTTATCGTTAATCGTATATCCATCGCCAGCATAAATCCCTGTCTCAATGGATTGTTGCTTTCCCATTTCAATATACTTGACATTCGATTCAGGTGATGAGGGTACAAGTGTACCAGGATTAAACCCATAGTACACACTTTGAATACCGTATGACAATTTGTGAGAGCCTGACTGGTAATGAAAGTCCGCCTTCACAGAAGGATAAGTGATCTTATAAGTAAGGCTGAACCCGGTTTTGGGATCCGTATCCAGTACTTCATAATCGTAGCTACCATATCCAACTATAAATGTCGAAGTAAGACGAGAGGATATTGAATGATCGAGTCGAAGCGATCCAAGAAGATTGCCCCATCGATAAGAAGAATCTCCAGCCAATCGAAATTGGTCATGGCTAGAGTACCCAGAAAAGGTGAGCTTAGTATTATTACTGAACTTATGACTAAGCTTAGCTGTTCCGTCATAAAAAAAAACAGAACTATTCCTCAGATCGACATAGTTAGTGCGTACAGCATGAATTAGCCAGTCTGAATAGTTTGCACGAAGTGATAAGGCCAAAGAAGTCTTGTCCTTAACAAGGGGGCCATTAAGCATTAAATTACTGGATAACATTCCTACACCTCCGCTGCCTTTCCACTTTTCATAGTCTCCCTCTTTGGAGTTAATTTCAAGAACGGACGAAACGCGTCCCCCAAACTCCGCTGGAATACCTCCCCTGTAAAACAGCACATCACGCACGGCCTCGGCATTAAATGTTGAGAAAAATCCAAAAACATGTGAGCTGTTGAAGACAGGCATGCCATCATAAAGAACCAAATTCTGATCAACACTGCCACCTCTCACATTAAATCCGGATGCTGCCTCACCCGCAGTCGTTACACCTGGCAAATTCTGAATTTGTTTTATCAGATCAACTTCTCCTAAAAATGACGGTGCTTTTTTTATTTCTTTCATACTGAGTTGGGTCAGCCCTATATTACTTGTGGCTATTTCACGAGCCTCTTTGTCCTGAATAACTATTTCATCCAAGAGGGTTGGCATTTCCTCAAGAGATACATTTATTTCTCCACTTTCATATGCACCTAACTCAATTACCCTCTCTTCATAGTTTACATAACTTACGTTGACGATGTGCTCTCCTGCTGGAACACGAAGCTCATATTTTCCTTCCGCATTGGTTATTGTTACCACGGAGATGTCGCTCACCTGAATTGTACTGCCAACCAATGGCTCCATGGTTTTGGAATCAAGAATCTGCCCCCTCACTACAAACATTTCATTACGTTTAGCACTGGTAGAATTACCAAGCAACATACGATCGATTTTTTTCCGTTCTCGCTGAGCTATATTGATTAAGTTCTTCCGTTGTATCGCTTGCCTCGGATCTTTTACTATCACGATATCTGATTCGTTAAGTAAAATGTAATTTAACTCTGTCCCTCGGAATAGCTCATCGAGCACCTGACGTAAAGCTTGGTCCTCAAAATTTTCTTCAAAGGCAATATCCTCTATCCATGCTTCTAAAAAATAAAACCTAACGGGATGTGTTTTTTCAAACTCTTCAAGGAAGGCGGAAACCCTTTTTCCCTTCTCAGCCCCTTCAGCCTTTTGATCTAGAATGGGTTGCGAAAATGAATTAACCCCTGCTAACGTAATAAGGGTGATTAAAAAAAGTCTCACGCTATGGGGTCATTAAAAACTATGGTGTGAAAGATAAAATAGTAAATCCACTTTCCAAAGACGATTTATAGGAGAAATGGAAAGTGAGTATGTACTCTAGACTACTGGCTCTTGCTGGCTGAGGCAATGAAATGACCCCAATCCCCAAATGATATCCCAGGAATCAAGCCCAATCACTTTTCGATCTTTGAAACACTTTTGGAGAATTGCCAATGCTTTATCATCGTTCTTATCGCGGTAAGTAGGCACGACAACATATTTATTTGATATGTAAAAGTTTGCGTACGAGGCAGGCAATCTCATGTCGTCAAAAACAATTGGCGAAGGCATAGGCAGTTCAACAATGTTGATTTGCTTGCCTGATTCAAGTCTCAATGATTTTAGTTTTTTTAAATTTTCCTGAAGAGGTGCGTAATTCTCATCATTTCTGTTCTCCTCTACCACAGTAACAACAGTGTCTTCATTTACAAACCGAGTGATATCATCGATATGGCCATCTGTATCATCACCAACAATACCATCGCCAAGCCAGAGAATGTTCGAAACATTGTAGTAGCTTGATAAATATTCCTCAATCTGTTTCTGGTTGAGGTGTGGATTTCGGTTTGGATTTAACAGGCAAGATGATGTGGTAAGTAAAGTACCATTCCCATTAAAATCAACCGAACCACCCTCCATCACAATACCCGGATAGAGTACTGGCACGTTTAAGTAGATCGCAACCAACGTGGGGATATTATCATCAAGATCAAATGGAGGATATTTGCCACCCCAGGCATTGTATCCCCAATCAATAATCATTTTCTTCTTTTCATCTGGGTTAACCAAAAAAGCAGGGCCATGATCACGGCACCACGCATCGTTGGTTGGATGCAGGTAGAATTGAATATTCGAAAAATCTGCTCCGCCCTTTTGAAGATGTGCAATCGCTTTGCTTTTCATTGCCTCATCCACAACATTGATATTCACCTTCTCTCCTTCTGAAACACGCTTGATGAATTCGCAATAGATAGGATAGATTACTTCAATCTTCCCTGGCCAGGATGCCTCCTTATGTGGCCAACTTAGCCAGGTCGCTGAATGCTCAGCAAATTCTGCTGGAAAGAAATAACCTTGTTCTTTAGGCGTCATTGTAGAATTACAAGTTTCCAGTTACCGGTAACCAGTAACTGGCAACTGATTTAATCTTCGTCTATAAATCTCTTTGTGATCGGTTGATAAGAATCAATTCTTCGGTCGCGTAGGAAAGGCCAGTGCGTGCGATAGCGATCCGTTTTTGTTAAATCTATTTCCAATACGTTTACTTCTTCCTGATCATGCGATGCCTTATACAAAATGCTTCCAAATGGATTCGAAATAAATGACCCTCCCCAGAAATTCATTGCACCATTTTGCTCAAGCCCAACTCTATTCACACTCACAACATGAACCCCATTTGCAACAGAGTGACTGCATTGAATAGTTTGCCAGGCATTGTGTTGTTCAGTGTTGGTAGCTTCATCTTGCGAAGTTGCCCAACCTATGGCTGTCGGGTAGAACAAGATTTCAGCTCCCATCAAAGACGTAATGCGCGCTGCTTCCGGATACCACTGATCCCAACAAATTAAAACGCCAAACGTGGCGAATTTAGTTTTGAAGATTTTATAACCAAGGTCCCCTGGGGTGAAGTAAAATTTTTCGTAGTATGCTGGATCGTCTGGTATATGCATTTTGCGATACTTACCCAAATAACTTCCATCTGCATCGATTACAACTGTTGTATTATGATAAATCCCCTGCGTTCTTTTTTCAAAAAGAGAAGCAATGATAACGACACCAAGCTCCTTCGATAGCTTAGATAAGGAATCAGTTGTTGGCCCTGGAATTGACTCTGCAAGTTTGAAGTTATCATAATCCTCTACGTCACAAAAGTAGAGTGACGTGAACAATTCCTGTAAACAAACAATTTGCGCTCCTTTAGCAACAGCATCTTTTATTTTTGTTATTGCTTTATTAAGATTCTCTTCCGGGCTTTTAGTGCAACTCATCTGCACCGTACCAATTTTCACATTTTTACTCCCCACGATATGAAATATTTATTCAGACAAAAATAGGAATTTGAAATTACTAAAGATCAGGATTTTACAGCACGTACCATTTCTTTTTTGCCGGGTGGCCCCGGAAGTGTTTCTACCAAAAGCCCCAATGATTTTAGATCGCGTTTAAGTTGCCCTCTTGCACAATAGGTAACAAATACAGCACCTGACTTCATAGATTGCTCAACCTTTCTTAATACTGCCAGCTCCCATAGCTCAGGTTGCTTGCTCGGTGCAAAGGCATCGAAAAAAATCACATCATATTTTTCAGCTTCCAGATCAACATCCTGAAGTTTAGTATGACGCTTTAAGAGAGAAAATGTATTAGTTATATCTATCTGTTCTCCCCAACCAGATTGATGGAGCTGTAAGAAATACTTTTCGGAAGCTGTAAAGTTTAGAATTTTTGGGTAGTTCAATTTGGAGGAGATTTCCTCTTCGATTGGAAAAGCCTCTAGTGATTCATAGTGAATTAATGTAGGATAGGACAGACTTTTTTGAATCGTTAATAGCGCATTAAGCCCTGTCCCAAAACCTATTTCCAAAACGTTGATCTCGGCCTGTTTGGTTTTTTCCTGGAAATATTCCAATCCATTTTTAACAAAGACATGCATGGATTCTTGAATGGCGCCATGCACCGAATGGTAGGTTTCTCCTAATTCGGCATTAAATAATGAATGTGAACCATCGGAGGTTGTTATTAGCTTAACCTCGCCCATAGCTACTTCTTAATAAGTGCTACAGCATAGGCATTAACTCCTTCCTGTCTACCCACATAGCCAAGCGTTTCATTCGTTGTTGCTTTAATGGAAATATCATCTTCGCTAATGTTCATTAAAGGCGCCAGTACTTTTTTCATGTCGGGTATATGAGGATTTACTTTTGGCTGTTCTAAACATAGCGTACAATCAATATTTTCTATTTGCCAGCCTTTAGCAACAAGCATTTTAGTGACTTCTCTTAAAAAGTATTTACTGTCCTTTCCCTTCCACCGACTATCCGTATTGGAAAAATGAAATCCTATATCGCGCAAATTTGCCGCACCCAACAGCGCATCACATATAGCATGAATAAGGACATCAGCATCACTGTGCCCGACAGCTCCCTTTTCTGCCGAAAGCTTTATCCCTCCCAACCAAAAATCATGGCCATCTTCCAGTTGATGCACATCGAAACCCATGCCTACTCTGATCTTCATCTTTGATTTTTAAACAGCTAGGAAACTTCCATCTACAATTAACAGCTTTGCTCCATCTGGTGCAAAAGAACGATGCGAACTTAATACATCAGATACCTGATATGACATACCCTTCGTCATTTGGAATTTCTTTCCATCACTTAACTCTGTTATAAGCTCACCCTCCAGAACAAAAAGCAGGTGGCCTTTTTGACACCAATGGTCGGCTAGGTAATTTTTAGAGTACTCCACCATTCTAATTCGTAAGCCTCCCAATTCTTTTGTTTGCCAGGTAGCAACACCAGTTTCCCCAGGGTGGGAAGTAGATGAAACTGTGCTCCAGTCGGTCACGTCAAAGGGGATACTATACTTTTCAAGGGACATTATTTCTAATTTAGTTATTCACAGCTTTGTAATACATCACAGAAGAATTTTCATCTCTTAATACCTCACCCGCTACTCGCTTAATATCTTGCAACGTAACGGAACTAATTAATTTAGCTTCCTGATTAACCCAATCCGGATCGCCAGACAGCGTAGCAAACGCAAGGTTCATAGCACGATTCATCACTTCTACCTCCCCAAATTCTAAACTTGCTTCGGCTTGATTCTTCACTTTTTCAAGTTCCTCTTCCTTCGCTCCCTCCTCTACTATCTTTCTCAATATATCA
The DNA here is from genome assembly GCA_016650355.1 of Bacteroidia bacterium. GTDB lineage: Bacteria > Bacteroidota > Bacteroidia > Cytophagales > Cyclobacteriaceae > ELB16-189. The sequence goes on from JAENVX010000083.1 coordinate 16,393, forward strand.
TCCACTTCATTTTCTGCTCTCTTTAAGTCAACGCCTTCCTTCACTCGCCCGCTCACCACAAACAATCCCGGATCAATCGTGCTCATGACAAAAGAAGAGACCGAAGTAAATATTTCTTTTTCCTTTACTAGCTGTTGATAAAATCTACTTGATTGTCCTCTGCTGAGAACATCGCTCAATAAATCAACGGCATAATAATCCGGATGAAATCGGCCTGGCATGTGATAGGTTTTATAAAGCGCATCTGCAGGCACTTTGGCCTCTATTTCTAAAACACGTTTCTCGGTTTGCTTAGGTTCCATTGGTAATTTTCGCTCGGCCTTTTTTCCAGCTGGAATTGGGCCAAACCATTTTTCTGAAAGTTGTTTAACCTGATCGAGTGTCACATGACCGGCTACCACCAACACAGCATTATTTGGAACATAATGTGCAAAGAAAAAATCCCTTACATCATGCATAGTGGCCATTTCAATATGACTAATTTCTTTACCTATGGTAGCCCACTGATATGGGTGAACTTGATAGGCAAGTGGGCGAAGCTTTAACCACACATCTCCATAAGGTTGATTGAGATATCGCTGTTTAAATTCCTCAATCACTACTTTCTGTTGCACCTCTAGCACTTTAGGATCAAATGAAAGACTTAGCATACGATCACTTTCTAGCCAAAATCCTGTTTCAAGATTCGCAGCAGGAACTGTCAAGTAGTAATTGGTGATGTCCGTACTAGTAAAAGCGTTGTTTTCACCTCCTACTTTCTGAAGAGGCTCATCATAACTAGGTACGTTGGCTGAACCACCGAACATTAAATGCTCGAATAGATGTGCGAAACCGGTTTTGTTGGGTAGCTCATCGCGTGAACCGACATTGTACAAAATATTTAATACGGCTATTTGCACAGTATGATCTTCGTGTACAAGAACTTTAAGTCCATTGGAAAGAGTGAATTGATGGAATGAAATCATGTATGCCAAAAATACATAGAATACAGTTACTTGCGCCTGAATGTTGGATAGTCTGCGTTCTAAAAAATTGAACGATTTGTTTTTATCTACCCAAGAGTATCAAGAAATGGATGGTTTGTTTGTCGAAAGGTGATTTAATCCGGTAATTACCAACAAAAACAATTCTTCAGATTCTGAGATTTCTCAAATCCTGTTCATATTTGCAGGGTTCTAATCCTTTTGCATGAAGTATAAACGTATCGTCCTCAAACTAAGCGGTGAATCGCTGATGGGTTCCAGACACAGTAATATCGATCCCGCTGTATTAGAACAATACTCAGAAGAAATTAAAGCAGTGAAGGATGAGGGTGTGGAGATTGCCATTGTAATTGGAGGAGGTAATATTTTTAGAGGAGGGCAGGCTGAAGCATTAGGAATAGAGCGGGTACAGGGTGACTACATGGGTATGCTGGCCACCGTAATCAATGCGATGGCTTTGCAAAGCGCACTCGAACGTCATGGGATGTTCACGCGATTGATGTCAGGTATTAAGATGGAACAGGTATGTGAGCCATTTATTAAAAGAAGGGCCATACGCCATTTGGAAAAAGGAAGGATCGTGATCTTCGGAGCCGGAATTGGAAACCCCTATTTTACGACTGACTCCACTGCCAGTTTAAGGGCAATAGAAGTTCAGGCTGATGTGGTACTCAAGGGTACGCGAGTAGATGGAGTTTATACAAAAGATCCCGAGAAATTTCCAGATGCTGTGCGATTCAAAACGCTAACATTTCAGGAAGCTTACGCAAAAAACCTGAACATCATGGACATGACCGCCTTTACGCTGTGCATGGAAAACAAATTGCCCATTATTGTCTTTGATATGAACAATAAAGGAAACTTACTTAAGATTGCGCGAGGCGAAGAGGCGGGTACATTAATAAGCTAATTTAATAATTAATGGACGATGACCTTCTAATTATTCACATCTAACGACTCAATACTATTTAGTTATGGAAGAACTCGAACTATATCTGGATGAAGCAAAAGACCTAATGGGTAAATCCTACTCACATGTTGGACATGAGCTCACCAAAATCAGAGCAGGAAAAGCAAGTGCAAATATGCTGGACGGGATTATGGTTTCTTATTATGGCGCCTTGAGCCCTTTGAGTCAAATATCTTCCATTACAACACCGGATGCCAGGAGTCTTTTCATCAAGCCATGGGAAAAATCATTGATTCAGGAGATTGAAAAGGCAATTTTGCAAGCCAATCTTGGACTTACTCCCCAAAATGACGGTCAGCAAGTAATTATCAATGTGCCTATGCTTACAGAAGAACGTAGAAAACAATTGGTAAAACAGGCCGGTCAGGAATGTGAGCATGGTAAAGTAAGCATTCGCACGATCCGCAAAGAAATCAACGAGCAGTTGAAGAAAGTCAAAGGCGTTTCGGAAGATGATGTGAAAAATGCGGAAGAAACAGTGCAGAAGTTAACCGATGAATTTATCTTAAAGATTGATGCGTTAATGAAGAAAAAGGAAGCGGACATCATGACTGTCTAGAATGTTGAATACGATATAAAAAAAGGCACCAGTTGGTGCCTTTTTTTATGGTGGTTTTAATCATCTATAGCCCCACTTTTTCATAATTTTAAGGTCTTCTTTCATGCATTCCAACGGAGTCTTGCCTTGATACGATTCCTGCTCAATTATAAAATGAATAGTACCTCCTGATTTGCGACCCAGATCGATTACTTCTTTTACACCCACAATGCCAACGCCAAGAATTGTGCTCTCATATTTTTCGTGACCACCAGACGCAACAATTTCATCCTTTACATGCATGGACTCAAAACGACCCGGATATTGGCGAACAATGTCAATTGCTTTCGCGCCTCCGTTATATAAGTTGCCAATATCTAACTGCTGCATCACCAAAGAGGGATCGGTACTCTGAAGAATAATATCATAGACAGTTTTGTCATTCAACTTCTGACTAAATTCAAAATCATGGTTGTGATACCCAAACTTCATTCCCGACTTTTTACATAACTCCCCGCTCTTATTGAAGATATCCATTTGCTTTTTCAGTCCATCGTAGGTCTTGCGCAAACTCTCCTCCAAGGAAGGGCTAATTACAAATTGTTGTCCTAGTGTGGCAGCATCTTCAACCGTATATTTCCAAGCATCCGTAAAGTCATTCTTTGCTTCATCCCAATGCTTCTTACCAAGCACGGTGTGGCCGCTCGGCATTTTCATTCCCAGATCATCCAACACTTTTTTGAATTCCTTAGCAGAATAAGTATAAAACTTTCGGTCTACATAGTTTGCGTGCTCCACATTCTTGTAACCCATTTCGGCCAATTGCTTTAACGTACCAAGCGGATCTGTTTTCATCTCTTCGCGAACGCAATAGAGTTGCAGACCTAATAACTCCTTACCTCCCTTTGCAGCGAATAAAGAGTGTGACAAAATAGAAGTACTGGCCAGTGCCAATGCTCCTTTCTTAAGAAAATCTCTCCGCGATGTATTCATGACTTAAAATAGATTTAATATATTATATGGAAGATCATTAAAAAGATGCACTAAAAAAAGCTCTTTTTTATAATGGCCAGCCATGTATTGTAAACGGTCAGAATAACGAGACGAAATGTGGGAATGGAGCAATTTCCTTATTAGATGCCCTCATCAATAAGAAAATGGCGTTTCAATTTATCTCCGCCCTTACCATCCATAAGAATGATGAGATAGTCTCCAACCTCAACTTTAATGTCACCATCCGGGTTTTTCATCAACTTCCTTACACTACCAGTAACTTTTACAATTCCGAATAGAACCACATTGCAATGCTTCTTAAGATCAAAGAACACTTTTTCATAAAAAATACCCGCAAACGGGTTGTTCGCCTTTACCATGATTTGCTTCATGTCATACTCATCATCTTGATGTGCGTAGGCTATGATCTCTTCCGTTAAAATAGCAACATCCGGCTCGTAGATGTAGCTGGCCAAAAGTTTAGAAGAAATCTCATTTTTAGAAATGGCATAAGTGACACCGGCTGCATGAAACGTGTTCTTAAGATTTCCGTTATCCAGTGTAACAACATAATTAAGATCAGCAAAATGCTTTTTTAAATTAATTACGTAAACGAGCTTTTCGGTATCATCATTCATGTTTACGAACACTACAGAGGCCTCCCTGATGTTCGCCTTTTCAAGCATTTCGAAATTGTTAAAGTCAGCGTAAAGCGTAAATATTTTGTCGAGATCATGGTATTCTTTAATAATATCTATGCTAGACCTGTCCTTGGTTACAATAGCTATTTCTCTGCCGGCTCCTGCCAGGTGGCCTATAACTGAATGGCTAAATTCATTCCAGCCTATAATCACTACATGGTTTTTAAAATTGGTGCCATTAAGACCAAGTTCTTTTCGCTCTTTTATTGTATTCATAAAATTTGTTATCTGACTTATGATAAAACCATAAATACCTAAACTGGATAACATGACCACGAAACCCAATGTTCGACCCCAGTAAGTTACTGGAATAACATCTCCATAACCAACGGTTGTAATTGTGGCCACAACGTACCAAAGCCCATCCTGCCAACTATGCATCTTGGAGTCCGGCACATCAGACTCTATTCGATGCAAAAGAAGAATGATTACTCCATAAAAGAGCACTAAGCCAATAAGGGAATAAACTAATCTTTTGCTGTCTGTTTTCTTCACATCCTTAAAACAAAGTTAAATAAGATAAAAAAAACATTAAATAAAAATTCCATATGAAGAATACAAGTTCATTTGGAGCACCCAGCAAGCACAGACGAAACCTCCTTTACCTCCACCGCCTCGCGTTGACCGCCCCAGGCATTGTAGATATAGGTAACTATTTCAGCTATCTCAAGATCGGTAAGCTTGGTGATTCCTTTCATGGCCATGTTGTATTGGGTACCATTGACAATAAGTTCCCCTTCCTTCCCATTTTTAATTAGGCATATCACCTCCTCAAAATGATTATCCAAAAAATCTGATTTGGCTATGGGGGGATAAAGGCGCCCAAGACCGGTACCATTTTTTTGATGGCAGTTACTACAGTTTACCTCATATAGTACTTTGCCCTGCACAAAATACTGATCAGATTTTGTCGCTTTCTTATGTTCTTTTGACGTACAAGAAAAAACTGCGGCTACCACTATGTTGCAACAAACAATAAATAAAAGTAGTTGAGAGTACTTACTGCACATACTCCGCCTCTAGCCGCTCAATGTCAGCAATTAATCTATTTACATCCTCCTCTTTTGTTCCATCATACTTTCCTCTAATTCGGCCTTCCTTATCAACTAACAAAAAAGCGCCACTGTGTATAAATCCATCCGGTTCAGTTTTATCCTCCAGGGCGGTTGCAAAATAGCTTGTTTGTGCAATCTTATAGATTGAATCTTTCACGCCTGTTACAAAATGCCACTTCTTGCTTTCCACACCCAATCGTTCAGCAAAATCGTGAAGTAATGGTACAGTATCATATTCGGGATCGATGGTGTGTGAAAGAATCAGCACATCGGACTTATTTTTAATCGTGTCGTAAACTCGCAACATCTGTGTTTTCATGATGGGGCATATGCTACGGCAAGAAGTAAAGAAAAAATCGGTTACATAAATTTTGTTTTCGAAAGTGGAGTTCGTGACTATAGCGCTGTCTTGGTTCACAAATTCAAAATGAGCTATCGTGTGATAAACAGTATCCTGCCCGTCAATATTTCGCTCACCAAAAATGGGTAATGGCTTTTCCTTTGTCGCGCAGTTGCAGAGAAATAGGGCGAACGGAAAAAAAATAATATATCTCATAGTTGTTGATTCTTAAAGTCAATCATCTCAATTAGATCACCTTCGTAAACTTCCCCACTACTCCTGGCTACTAAATTCTCGCCAAAACAAACTTTGCCATTTACATTCCGATAAGTAGAAAGGGTTCTCAATGGCTCAACTCCCTTCTCCGCAGTTTCAGGATTCACGGTAGTTAGAACACAACGTGAACATGGCTTAACGCCTTCAAAGGTAACTGAACCGACCTTTAAATTCTTCCAGGTGTCTTCCTCATGAGGCAAACCTCCTGTAAACACAAAATTGGGTCGAAATCTCTTTATGGTAACTGGATCAGCTAGCTTCTTGTTTAACCCGTCTAAAGATGATTGCCCGATAATCAAGAAGGGATAGCCATCTGCAAGACTTACTTGTTCATTATTAACAACATAGTTTGAATCCACATCTCTTCTACTTTTTTCTGGAAAGAAAACGAGACGACAGTCGATGTTAATTTTATCAGAAAACCACGCACTATATGCCGGATCCACCTCAACTGCATCAACTTGATCGTCCCAGATTTGAACTTTTAATGAATTTACAGAATGCTCCCTATGTAATTCTATTCTAATTGAAGGCGGTAATCCATTAGCCGTTGTTTGTCTCCCCACAACTAGGTGGTTGTTGTCAATATTCACACTAAACAAAGCCATCTCTGGATGCTCTCGTTGGGTCAAAAATCTTCCCTTTTCATCAACGAGCATCCATCTCCTGTCGTGTTGTAACCCTTTTTGTTGTACAGCCGCTTTCTGTAGTCGTATTCCGGCAAGAGATTTAATGGGATAGATCCATATTTCACTTATTCTGCGTTCATTCATGAACTTTCCGCCTCAATTTTTTGCTAACTTAACAAGGATTTGTGTAACCATGAATAATACCGCTGCTCTTTGGTTTTTTGAAAGCGTAAATCTTTATAATACGCTATGCCCGCATAAAGTGAAAACGATGGAGGGCAAGCATACTTATAACTATTACAAAAAAGATCAGTTCATATATTTTCCTGAAGATGCAGCTCAGGAAATTTTCATGGTTGTAAATGGAAGGGTAAAAATTGGTAACTATCTAGAAGATGGAAAGGAAGTGGTAACCGCCATTCTTTCCACCGGAGAAATTTTTGGTGAATTAGCCTTGGCAGGAGAAAATAAACGTAAGGATTTCGCCCAGGCGATGGATGCCAATACAACCATCTGTCCGCTCGGCATCGATGATCTTAAAGAATTAATGAAGGATAATAAGGAACTCAGCTTTAGTCTGTTAAAATTGGTCGGTCTTAGGCTGATGAAGGTGGAGCGTAAACTTGAATTGCTTGTTTTTAGAGATGCCCGAACACGCATTGTCGAATTTTTGAAGGATGCCGCATCGTGGAAAGGCAAAAAAGTAGGATTTGAAACGATGATCCCAACCAGGCTAACTCACAAAGATATTGCGGCTCTTACTGGCACATCCTGGCAAACCGTAACAACCATCCTTAACGAATTAAAAGAAAAGAATCTGATCAATTTTGATAGGAAGAAAATACTAATTCGGGATCTAGAGAAACTTGCCTGAGTGTAGCAAATCCGCTTCGGTGTCAACATCCGTTAACTTTTCCAGCGCGACAAAATTCAATTTTAGATTTCTGAAATCCTTTAAGGTATCCTCGAAAACAGAAACTGTACTCCAGGTTTTATTTTTGAAAACTTCCGTATGAAGTTTATTCATACCCAGCAGGTAATAACCACCATCTTCCGTGGGGCCAATAATAGCATCGTGGTTTATTAATTGACTAAAAGCTTCTTCTAGAATATCTGATGATAGTTCCAGACAATCCGTGCCAATAATACAGGCAGATTTATAACCATCCGCAAAGGCGCTCAAGAATGCATTATGCATTCTTTCTCCCAAATTATTGCCCCGTTGAACTTTCTTCTGGAAAATTATATTTGGCCAATGGTCTTCGGTGTCCGCAAACTGGGAATAGAAGACTACTTTATCCACGGTCAAGTTCTCTGTAATGTCGCGCGTGTACGAAGAAAGTTTTATATAAATAGCCAAGGCCTTTTCATCACCCAGCGTTTCAGCCAATCGCGTTTTAACTTTTCCTAGCTCAGGATTACGATAAAAAATGATTAGCAATGATTTACTTTTGGTATTATTCGCAAGGGGCTTTGCCATTTTAGTAGATCTTAACTCCGTGCTCTAACCACTTTGACCAACTCTTATTATAAGTATGAACACTATCCGTTGGTTGATTGGATTTATTAACAACATTATAACCTTTATTCTTCCATTCAAAAATACCACCATAGATATTCAGAACATTATTGTATCCCAATTCAATAAATTTTTCTCCCACTAGTTCACTCCTAACACCTACGCTACAATAGACAATTATAGTCGCGTTCTTGGCTATTCTCTTAAGATCATCTGTTGAATAGGAATCATAGTCCAAAAGTTGAGCGCCCTTTAAATGGCTCACATTAAACTCTTCTATAGTACGTGTATCGAGCAAAACGATGTTTTTATCCTTCATCAACTTTTCTACTTCCACTGGCCTTATTGTCTCAACAGTATTCTTGTAAAGTGATTTTAGTTTTTTATCGAATTCACTCTGGGCTGATGCGGAATAAGTAATAAAGCTTAATGCAATCAAGAGTGAATTCATTAAGAAAACCCAAACACGACCTGACACAAATCTTACATCATGATATACTTTTTTCATCTACTTTCCTTGGCGCAATTAATTCATATGCAAGGTAGCCAAACACCAATACATATTGTATGGCGGTGAACCAAAGGTTTTCCTCAAATCCATCTGCTCTGTAATTAGCGTAGGTTATAAAAATCAAAGCAGACCATAGTAACGCAAATCGGTATCTACCAAAGACAGAGAAAGCCACCAAGGTGGTAATATACCAGGGGTGAACAATCGTTGAAAATGCGAAGTAGATAAAAAGTACAAATAGTGATGATGTCAGCAGTTGTGAGTCTATCTCCTTGAGTCCAACAGAAATAGTTGACAGTTTTTCGAATATGGATTTTAAACTATAGCTTTTAATCCCCTCCAATAAAGTATAGAATAATATCAATAACGCACTGTACATGGCAAGTCTCCATCCTACCGTTTGGATAATGTTATACCCATATTTCCAGAAGCCCCATTCTCTAATGATATAATAAATGCTTGCATTGAATTCGAACTTTTTAAAATAATATCCAATGCTTTCGCGGAAGCCTGAGATAATATCAATACTAAGCAACGGTAAAAATAGCAACATGCAACAAAATGCGGTAATGGCATAAAATTGAAGTGATCTCTTAAGGCCAAGTCTGGTCAAAAGAAGCGGAAGAAAAATGATTGGGATTAGTTTGGAGCAAATCGCTAAGCCAAAGTTAAGAGCTGAACCCCACAGCTTTCCTTTTATCAAAAACAAAAAACTAGCCAACAAGAAAAATATCATGAACGCTTCGAAATGCAAATTACCAGTCAGCTCAAGAATGATCAACGGATTTAACGCATATAGAAGCACATTCTTAGCGGGAAGGTCGTAATGCTTTAGGATTTTCCGAATCATTAACAGGCTTCCCACTTCAGCAGCAATTATTAGGGAACGAATAACGACTACACTTCCTAAGATTGATTGCGGAGAGATTTTCGCTGAAAGCCAAAAAACAAATTGATTGACAGGTGGATAGATGGTAAAGTAATCCGGACTATTCAGCAATTTGAAAAGCTCGTTGTTTATGCCCGGAATGTTTGCTTTGTTTTCAATATAATATCGAGGCAACTCTGCAAAAGGATGATATCCAGCTGCCAACAAACGGCCATCCCAAATGAAACGGTAAAAATCATCCGAAAGATTCGGCAGGGCCAACAATAAGCTTGCTCTAAATCCAATTGAAACAGCAATCCAAAATGATACTTCATAATCATCTATAGATCTGACGATCCATAGGTAAATCAAAAACAAAATAGTCAGACAAATAATAAGTGTTAACGTCTCGTGGCGCATAACACTATACTCCACAAATACATACAGTAATCCTGTAAATAAAAGTAACAGCCAGGATAGCGGCTTTATCCTAGGCATGGAAAGCCGGTCTTATTGAATAATAAAATACTCCGCCAAAACCTAACGCAAGCATGGCATGAAAAAGGAGTAGGCCACCATCGTGCATTTGAAGGCCGGCAAAAATTCCAAAAACGAAATACAAGCACAAAATCCCTTCAAAAATTGTGAGCCAATGTATCTTTGTTGTGATATAGCTGTTCTCTCTCCACGTTTCGCCTTTCGCCACATTAAATTTGGGGGTACGGATAAACGGAGTTTTCCTTCCAATCAGGCCTTCCAGAACAGCCAATCCGTTGTGAAGTGACAATCCCATCGATACGATCAAAAAACGAGGATAAAGTGAGAAAAATGTCTTACCGGGTTTGCTAGTGTAAAAACGCCTTGTTGCTATCCAATAAAATAAAGTGATCGACATAAATCCGATCAGGAAAATAATGCCAAGATCAAACAACCATTCAATTTTCGGGTGCGATTGTTTAATGTACAACATGGGTATGCTTAACAAAGCGGCAATCAGTAAACAAATAAAAACTGAACTATTAAAAAGGTGAAAGAATGCGTGAATTTTGTTTTTTACAGGAAGGCTAGACCTTAATACATTTCCAAAATTTTTCCGTGCTGTTTCAGCAGCTCCTTTGTTCCAACGATACTGTTGCGACTTAATTGCAGGCATGATGATCGGAAGTTCACCAGGTGTCGATACGTTTTCAAGATATTTGAACTTCCAATTTTTAAGTTGAGCACGATAGCTCAGATCGAGATCTTCCGTTAGCGTATCATGGCTCCAGCCGCCAGCATCCTCAATGCATTTTTTCCGCCATACTCCGCATGTACCATTGAAGTTGATAAAGCTTCCCGCTGCGTTACGTGCACTTTGCTCAATTGAAAAATGTGCATCCAATCCAAAAGCTTGAAGCTGCGTTAGCAATGAATAATCCCTATTTATATGACCCCATCGAGTTTGCACTACGCCTACATTCGAATCAGTAAAATAGGGTAATGTGTTTAACAAGAAATCAGGCTCAGGAATAAAATCCGCATCGAAGATTGCAATAAACTCACCTTTCACAAAATGCATTCCATGATCAAGGGCGCCCGCTTTGAAACCTATTCTATTTTCGCGATACACGAGTTTAATATCAAGACCAAGTGGACGGAGGAGTTCAATTTTCTTAATAATGATTGTTGTTGTTTCATCCGTAGAGTCATCCAATATCTGAATCTCTAATTTGTCCTTTGGGTAATTAAATTTACTGACAGCTTCAAGCAAACGCTCTACAACATACTTTTCGTTATATATTGGAAGTTGCACCGTAACATTCGGGAAACCATTCAACAGCTCTGGCGTTGGTGCTATTTCCTTTTCTCTTTTTATGTAAATCCAGGTGAGGTGAAGTTGTCCAAGGCTAAACAGGAAGATGTAGAGAAGGGATAAAGAATACAATATGGTTATCGCAAGCGTCATGAATAGTCGTTAATACTTAGCCATAAATAGAAGAGCTAATTGTTGATTTCCAATTTTGCATTTTCAGCAATTATCATTACTAATGATTATACATACTTAAATATTGTGTACAAAATCTTGTATCCTGCCAGTATGGTTCCTTTAACAGTTCCAGAAATTTTTGAAACCCCAATACGTTTACGATACTTCACAGGTACCTCCACACAATTCAAACCCATTTTTGCTGCTTTCAGTTGCATCTCTACCGTCCAACCATACGTTTTGTCTTGCATATCCAATTCCAATAGCCTGGCAAATTTAATTGCACGGAACGGACCGAGATCTGTAAATTTCGCTTTATAGAATATTTTTAAAAGTCGCGTAGCCAACCAATTACCAAAAATCTGTTGAGGAGTCATTGAGCCATTCTCTTTATTTCCCAGGGCACGAGAACCAATAACCATATCTGCACCGTTCTTGACAATCGGTTTGATTAACTCAGGTATTTCCTCCGGATAATCGGAATGATCGGCATCCAAAAAAATAACTATATCAGTATGGGGAAATGTTTGTTGAACATATTCAATGCCCTTCAGACAAGCACGGCCATAACCAGGAACTATTTCACCAAGCACCGTTGCACCAGCTTCCTTCGCAATTTTTTCAGTATTATCCGTTGAGGCATTATTAACAACTATGATTTCTGAAACAATATCTCTGGGGATTTCTCTGATTACTTCACCAACACCATTTTCTTCATTGAAGGCAGGGATAATTACAACTGTTCTAATTGATTTCAAAAGATATGTATTTAAAAATCGAAAATACCTTAAAAAAATGGGACTGACTCGTTTATTGAAAACGGGTATCGGTACCTCACTACGCATCAAGATTAACACACACAAATCTTCTCCGCGAATGCGGCCTACCGGAAATTGAACGATTTGTCTTTCTAAGACATTGCTCAACACTCGCACTTATCAACCATTAGATTGATTTACCAAAATCTTAGTTTATCCACATAATACCTTGGTTTTGATCATTCCTGGCATAAAGGAAATTATTAACAGCAAGTCGAATTGGAATAGACGGATTAAGTTCTAAATTATGTATGAATTCTACAATAATGCGCGTCAGGTATATTTCCAATCTCCTGTGTGTATTTGCTATCAGCCTCCCGAGCTTTCGTGCCGCAGGCCAAACCAGGATGTTTTTTTCCGTTGGCACGAACGTAAATACGGAACTCACGGCAAGCCCAAACCTGAGCCTTGGGATTTCGAACAATTCCATTTCAACCGGATCTTATACGACTGAATACAATTGGGGTAAATATCTTCGCTTTGACTTTACAATTGAGAAAAGATTTTTTGGCCCCTACTATTGGCTTACTGGATTAAAAATAAACCAGACGGGTTACGATTACAAAGAGTCGGTATACACGAGTACTCTCCGAAATGTCTATTTGTCGATGCCGCTATTGGCGCGGATTAACTTGAACAATGCAAACTCGGTGTACCTTGATATAGGACTGCTTCAAAATTATTTAGCCTATTCCCATTTAAAAGAAAGTTTTCAACAATCCGTTGCAAGTCAAAATATTGGTACACATCTTTCTCGATTTTCCACATGCCTTTATTTTGAATTAGGAGTAGCCTTTGGACGATTGGGGATGCATATGTTTATTCAATCTAAGGCATTTGGCTCATCAAAAGATTTTGCAGACAGTTGGGGACTTGATCGAAATAGATCATTATTCCTTTTATATTATCACAACTATTCCTTTAAAAGCAATGGCATGCTACTAACCTATCGCCTTCGCTAATGAAGAAATTATACCTAATCCTAGTTTTAGCAATCAGTCTATCTTCGATAAGCTTTGCCCAAAACTATGTAGGTGACCAATCACAGCTCATCAATCTAAATGAAGAGATCTTAACAATCCTTGGTCGGGGTGATAGTTCTATTAGAACGAATAATTTCCTTTACGCTGAAAAATATTTTATAGAAGCATGCGCTTATACTGATACGCTTATACTCTTCGTTTCAGGGCATAGAAATTCTTCGTCTTATTCATTTTCTCGAAAGAAAATTCAGGGATATGTCCATGCGTATGAAAAACTGGCACAGCTCTATCAGATGGCAGGGAATCTTAGAAAATCTGAGGAACTATTCATAAAGGCTATTAAACAAAGGCAACTACTATTTAGTGAGCGAAGTGTATATCGGATTTCTCCCTATCTCGGGCTTGGCCAACTTTATTTTCAGTCGGAAGACTTTGATAAAGCATTGGATTACTTCAATCAGGGCAGTTTATTACTGGATCGGGCAAGTACCACCAATTTTAATTATGACGTACTTCGATATCAGCTTTATGGATTTCAATTCGAAACAAATCTTCAAAAAGGAAGATTCAAAGAGGCCTTTCTCTTTCTTCAACGTTATTTTTATGCCCTTAACACCATCTACCCCACAAACGAGCAAATTGCTACTGCCTTTGAAAAGAAGGCACGATACTTTTTACTAACAGGAAATACAGTCAAGACTGATTATTACCTTCACCGCGCAGAGAAATTTCTCCCAACAAATTCTGTCACTTTTTCTATCGCAGAAGTTCATTTTTTACGCACCAAGAGTTTACGCTTCTGGCATCATCATAATTTTGATTCTGCGGTACACACGTTTGAAAAGCTTCTTCATGTATACAAAACAAATATTGAAAAGAATTTTTCTGCGCTCAGCGAATACGAGCGAGAGCAATTTTATGTAACCTTAAAGAAGGATTTCGATTTGTTTAACTCTTTTGTTGTTGATTTTATATATATGGGTAGTGCTTCGCCTGCCATGATGGCCTTGCTATATAATACACAACTCTTTACAAAAGCTCTTTTATTGAACGAAATAACCAAATTGAAAAGAGCAATTGATGGAAGTCATGATCCTGAACTAACGGCAAAAGTGGCGACATGGCAAAACTTAAAAGAGCAAGTAGCTAATTTATATTACACCGATCGAAAAGCTTCAGCCGCAATCAATGAACTCGGAGAACAAATTAACTCGATCGAAAAAGATATTAACCAAAAAACAAACTACCTAATCAAAACAGGTGAAGATGTTCAGTGGCAGCAAATCCAAAACCACCTAAAAGAAGGGGAAGCTGCTCTCGAGATTATTAGAACTAAAAAGTTTCATATTGATTCCATTCAACAAAAAGGAATTCAATTTTCGAATGAAGTTCAATACCTGGTGCTGTATATTCAACCAAAGAGTTTAGGCCCTGAGGGGTTTCTATTATCTCAGAGTACCGGCCTTGAGACTAAATATATATCTAACTACAGAAATTGCATCCTTCACCAACTTACCGATACTCTTTCTTACAACTTATATTGGAAACCCATTCTAAATCATCTGCCCTCTTGTAATACATTTTTTCTTTCTTCGGATGGTGTTTATAACCAACTAAATCCAAACGTATTACAAAATCCAGTGTCCGGTAAATATGTGTTGGATGAACTTAATGTTTTTTCCGTCACCAATACGAAAGATATTTTGCAAAGCGAGGGGGGAGCTACGATGCAAACAGCTTGTCTTTTTGGAAGGCCAGATTATTCGGGAAATATAACTTCAAAGTCTGAAAAACTCATTGTGAACAAAAGCTTAAGGGCTCTTAGTGATCGCGAGATGTTGAATTTTACAGATCAGGAGTTTAGCGATCTGCCCGGTACAGAGACAGAAGTTGAATCAATAACAGATATCTTAGACGCAAGACAATGGGAGACCCATACATTCATCAATGAAAATGCCACGGAGGGCAATATTAAGGCGTTGCAATCACCCACAGTTCTTCACATCGCTACTCACGGCTTCTTTCTGGAAGATGATGGGAGTCACGTCAACTCTATGATACGTTCTGGAATTCTGTTAAGCGGCATTAAAAATCGTTCCGCTCAAGATACTCAAGACGGGATTCTTACCGCCTATGAGGCTACCAACCTTACCCTTGAAAATACAAATCTTGTGGTCCTTTCAGCCTGCGAGACAGGGCTTGGGGAAATCAAAAATGGAGAAGGGGTTTACGGACTTCAGCGAGGATTGAAAGTAGCAGGAGCAAAAAATCTGCTAATGTCTTTTTGGAAAGTGGATGATCATGCAACAGCAGACCTCATGATCAATTTTTATCAGAACTGGCTTAGTGGGCAGCCTATTCACAAAGCGTTTAAAGAAGCACAAATAAAATTGAGAAAGAAATATGAAAGTCCTTTTTATTGGGGTGCATTTATTTTGATCGGAAACTGATTTGCTTATGAAATCATTCATTGGCCTTATCGTGTACAGTCTTATCCTTTCCGCTAATGGACAGATCAAACTTAATCTATCTATACAAACTCCACCTATCAATGATGCTGTTTTCAATGGAAAGTTTTTGAAAGCCTATCAGCTGTATGAATATAGTAGTCAAAGAAATTTCATTTCACCTGGAATCGAATTTGATAATTTGTTCCTTCGCGGAACGGACGATTTTAAACTTCACGGCAGTCTTGGCTTTTATTACGCTAGCTCTGATTTTATTGGAGTTTATGGAAATTATGACCAAAACCAACTAGTCTCGGAAATTAAAACTAAGGTAATTAACATACCTTTTTTTGTACGAGGATCAATTAAAATAAGTGAATTGATCGACAACAACCGCATGGGTATTGAACTTGGAGTTGTAACCACCGCTTGGATTAAATATGATCTAAGTGAGATTGCGTCAATTAAATCCTTGGACGTGGATGGTAATGTGAATGGAGAAACAATTTACCAAGACCGGAGAAACCTGGTAGATGGACTCGGAGACAAACTAACCTATAAGGCAGTTGGAGGAGTGTTTGTGTATGTAAATAGATTTTACCTAAGTTTCAGGATGGATCTTTATTCGATTGGTGATTTATACGTTCATCGAGTAAATCAAGCCTGGAATATTCCTGCGAAATATTCGTTCTACCAACTTTCCCATAAAGAAGGTAGAATGAAACGAACCTATTCAAGTATTACCTTGTCGTTCCGATTAACGCGGTAGTATTTTTTAATCGACCACTTTTATGTATTGTTACCAATTAATATTGGCTTTCCAAATCTTCCCTCTTCACCCGTTACTTCCAAGTTTAATACCCCACGCGGGCAAACGGAAGAACATACACCGCACCCTACGCATGAAGAGCGCACAATATTCTGACCGCGTTGCGCATACCACCGCACATCAATTCCCATTTCGCAATAGGTGGAACAATTGCCACATGAAATACATTGACCTCCGTTTGTGGTGATTCTGAATCTTGACTTATACCGTTGAACTATTCCCAAGTAAGCAGCCAGCGGACATCCGAACCGGCACCACATTCTGTTACCCATTAAAGGATAAAAACCAGTGCCTACTACCCCGGCAAATATAGCACCAATAAAAGCTCCATATACTTCTCGGAGTTGGTACGTATCAAAAAACAAAAACCACGATGCATTTGTGAAATACGTGTATAAAACACCAGCTGTCATTACAATAGCAAATACAAGCACACCGTGGATCATCCAGCGCTCAATTTTCCATGCGCGCAGCTTTTTATTTGAAAGTTGACGATAAGGGTCTCCCAGCGTTTCGGCCAAACCACCGCAGCCACATACCCACGAACAATACCATCGCTTGCCAAAGAAATAAACTAAAACAGGAACGGCAATAATGATTAGCGCAATGCCCCATACCAACATAAAAATTCCTAATCCTCCATTAGCCAACAGGGTATCTAGTCGATTATCAAAAAAGAAAGAATAATCCAATGGCCAAATATTTTTAAAATCAAAATAAGGTTGATTAAGCCGAATCATAATCTCAGGAATGAGAAACGCAAAGGAGGTTTGGAAAAACATCACTGAACACGTGCGCAAAATTTGATATTTACTATGTCGGTAGTTAATGATCATACGTACACCCATAACCAATATGCAGAGCGTGTATATAAATCCGTATAGAAAGAAGCGACTTGCTTCGTTGCCGCTCAACAGTTTACTCACTGGGTCAACCATCAGTACCCAGTTGGTCATGTACTCTGGGTAGAAATAAAGCAAAACATAAAATGCAATCAGCCATGTTCCTGTTAGGATGCCGAGCCATTGCACATTTTTCATCACGTTAAAAAAGATGCCGTTGTTCTTTATTCCAGTAGGCAATTGAAGCTTGGGAAGGATATAAAGCATACCGCCAAGTACACACAATCCAATAGTTAAAAAGAGAATAAGTACCGGATTGCTCTTTACCGGCCCGAGAGAAGATTTTTTTGTAAGCGAATACTTCAAATCGCGTATGGCATAGCGATCGAAACCAAACAGACTTACTATGGCATATTCATTTAGCTTTTCTGAAACAGAAAGAAGCTGGGTTTTTAATTCGTCTGAAGACGAAAATTGTTGACCCTCGAGCCAACCTCCATAATCCTTAAATAACTTATTTTTTTGTTTGGAAATTTCTCCAGCATTCGAAAATACCAAATCAACCGCGGCTAGTGAAAATTTATTATCCGGACTATCCTTTGCAAGGGCATTAATCTCTTCATCAGTTATTCCATATAATGTTAGGTAATGACTATTCGCAGTGACAAAGTACTTATCCAGTTTTGATACAAATTCAAAATTTGATTTAATCGGTTGGTTTTGAATTTCTTTGCTTTCTGTAATAAACAAATCTGCTTTGCCGGCATCTGAAACCTGACTTTTAATAATGGCCGGAGTAAGTTCGTAGCTTGACCAAAAGAAGGAAATATTAAAAAGGATAAAGCCAGTAATAAACAGGAAGAGACCAAATATTTTAAGTGCTTTCATCTGTCTATTGGCTAATTAACTGTTCTCTATACTTTGCTTGTATTTCCAATTCATGATGATCAAAAAATTCCGGATCAAAATTCGCCTCTTCTAAATGGTTTATCACATACTCAATATTCTTCTTTTCTCTAATCCATTTATCAAAACACTCGTGGCGCATTCGGATGCCAAACGTATTTAATCCAATAAATTCATCAGTATATCTATCCCATACAACATGCACACATTTCAGCCCGCTAATATGTTCCCAATAAAAATCGATTTCATTCTCCTTTAGCAAATTACCCACAGTGCCATAGGTCTGATACTCGATATCAAAAAATTTGGCTGAGTTAAACCACGGACCAGGCTCATACTTGGTTTTGTCACCACAGATAGTTTGAGCTACCACTTCACCCATCATGCGACCGGTGTACCAAACTTGCTCAATATTTCTGCGGCCAGGCAAATCATACTTTCGCTCGACACAATCACCCAACGCGTATACATCAGATATATTCGTTTCTAAAAATTCATTAACTAATATACCTCTCTTAGTTTCGATACCTGAGTCTTTAAGAAATTCTATATTAGGGGAAACACCTACAGTCAATCCTACAAACTGACATTCAATCGTCTCACCTGTATTTGTCACGATTGATGTTACGCGGCCATTGTCGCCATGTATTTCTTTCAGTTCAGTTTCCAATTTCAAATCCACATGATGCGTGCGAATGTGGCGACTAATCATATTGGCTTCCTGTGCCGGAAGTACATTATCCCAAAACTCAGTTTCACGCACTAAAAAAGTAACTTCAATTTTTCTACTCAGTAGCATTTCAGCCATCTCTATGCCGATTAGACCCCCACCTACTATTACAGCGCGATTAATGCCCTTCGTATTTTTCTCCATGAGTTCAAGATCAGGATACCCGTATAGGCCTTGAACACCTTGTAAATCCTGCCCGGGCCAACCAAACTTATTTGATTTCGAACCAGTAGCAAGAATCAGCTTGTCGTAGGATATAGACTTACCGGATTGAAGTGACAATGATTTTGTGTGAATATCTACTTTGGAAACCTGATCTCGTACAAGGTCAATCTTGTTTTTCTTCCAGAACCAATCTTCATAGGGCTTGGTGTGTTCATATTTCATGTGGCCCATATATACATACATGAGTGCTGTGCGAGAAAAGAAATGTTCTGTTTCGGCAGAAATTACAGTAACGCGATAATTACTACGTTTGCGAACATGCCTTGCAGCTGTTATGCCTGAGATTCCATTCCCAATTATGACCAAATGCTTCATAAATTCTGGTTACTATTCCGCAATATCAAAAATCAACATCCCAGTTCTAGCAGGTTGTCACTCACTTGACAGATCAAGGTACCAATTAGAATTTACTTTGTTTTAACAACATTCTAAACCCACTAATTTTTCAGTAGCTTAAGAGATTGCTTATGATGAAAGCCAAAATTCTAACTATTGCATTTTACTTCACTGGATTGTCTGGCAATTCAGCTGATGTGAAATCATTTATTTCTTCAGCCGATATCTTCCTCAAAAAATATGTAAGTAATGGACAAGTATCTTATTCCAAAATCAAAGAGAATAGTATAGAAATAGAGGCCCTGTATAGGCAAATAGGAGATGCAGATCTAAACAGGCTTGATGAGAATTCAAAAAAAGCATTTTATATAAACGCGTACAACCTTATTTCAATTTATTGGGTAACCATGAACCATCCAATAAAATCGCCCATGGATGTAAATGGTTTTTTTGACAAGGTTGAACATACTGTTGCTACAGAACAGTTAACTTTGAATGATCTGGAGAAAAATAAATTATTGGCGCCATATAAAGATGCAAGGCTTCATTTTGTATTGGTGTGCGCAGCCAGAAGTTGTCCTCCCCTTCCCAGCTGTGCTTTTGAACCTAACATACTGGATAAGCAACTAACTGAACGGGCAACTCTTGCCTTAAATGACAAGGAATGGATAAAAGTATATGCTGTCCAAAAAAAAGTAGAGCTGTCTAAAATTTTCGATTGGTACAAAGCTGATTTTACAGCAGATGGCAAAACTTTGCTGGATTGGATCAATCAATACAGAAAAATAAAAATACCTAACTCCTATTTGGTGAGCTACTATGAATATGATTGGGCATTGAATGCGAAGTAAATCTTAGATTACGACCAACTCCTTTTTTGATTTTTTACGTTTTGACTCCGATGCATCAGCCATATACATTTTTTCGTAATACTCACGAGCCATTCTGTTCGAGTCAAACATGGGAATGATGTCTTTCATACTTTGTTTCATAACCTTCATCCAGGCCTTTGGCTTATCATAATACATTGGAAGTACTTCTTTTTCCAATAAAGTAAGCAGGTTATTATTATCAGTGTCATCCTCCATTTCCACATTACTTTCATCTTCCGCAGGAGTAATAACGAAGCAATTTTCACCATGCTTGGAAAATTCAGGTACCCATCCATCAGGGATAGAAACATTAATTGATCCATTCATAGCTGCCGTCATACCACTTGTACCCGAGGCTTCGCGATACATACGTGGATTATTCAACCAAACATCAGAGCCTTTTTTCAACAAACCAGAGAGTTCCATTTCATAACCAGTAACCACAGCACAATTAGCAAACTCTTTCGTCTTAAACATTATATCATTAAACATATCGACGGACCCATAGTCCTCCGGATAAGGTTTTCCAGCCCAAATTAACTGCACTGGATATTTTTCATTGGAGACCAATTTTTTAAAACGATCAAAATCTCTTAGAAGCAAGTTTGCGCGCTTATATCCCGCAAAGCGTCTGGCCCAAACAATGGTAATAACATTTTCATCAAAGATTTTACCTGTTTGATTTGCCACAACTTTGAAAAGCTCACGTTTCATTTGCTTTTTCCTAAGTGCCAAGCCTTTGTCATCACCTGCCTTTAGGAAAGTATCAAGTTGGGTATCTAGCCAGTAGGTCTTGTTTTGGGCGTTAGTGATTTCCGTAATGTCACAGATTCCATCATAGCCTTCCCACATCTTCCTCGAGACAACGCCATGCAAATAAGAAACACCATTTGCCTTGTTTGACATACGCAGTGCGGCTAATGTGTAACTAAGATTATGCTCATCCGGTGCTGACAATTTTAAAACCGTTTCCCGATCGGATCCTTGCAGAAAACCAAGGACTTCCAATGTTTTGATTGAATGTTCTTCGTTTCCAGCCTTTTCAGGAGTGTGGGTGGTAAACACCACTCTCTTCTTCACCTCCTCTAAGTCCTTGTATTTATTGAGGAGATAAAAACATAATGGCAGTGCATGCCCTTCGTTCATGTGATATATCTCTGTTTTTCTTTCTAGTACATCCAGTAATTTGGCACCACCAACACCCAACAAGATCGACTGTGCAATACGTGCTGACTCGTGAGAATCATAAAGTCGATGGCAAATCGATTGTGCTAAATAATCATTTTCACCAATGTCAGTACTTAACAAAAACATTGGCACCGTATTGAAAACATCTGGCTTAAGTAAGAATGCTTTTACGTGAACTGTATGATTGTGAATAGTAATTGGAAACACTATGCCTGTGTCCGTTAAAAACGAGTAGTCTTTTTGGACATAGTTAGCCCTGAGTGTTCCATCTTTATTTCGCTCCTGATCATAGTAACCGTACTTCCACAATATGCCTATGCCAATTAAATTTTGCTTGAGTTCAAACGCGCTGCGCATGTGCGATCCTGCCAAAAAACCCAATCCTCCACTATATATTTTCAAAGGTTGGTCCACGGCAAACTCCATAGAGAAATAAGCCACAGGTTTAGTGTATTTTTTATCGAATTTGTAGGGGAAAAGATTAGAAAGAATAGTCATGCAAGTAGGAATCCAGTTAGTTTTCTTGAATTTGGATCGCGAATCTAACAAATGAGGGGCAATTCAGTTCAATAAATCAGTGTAGGGAAAGAAAAAGTCTACCGCAATCGATTGATAAGAGCATTTTCTGTAAGGAAAAATCGATTAATGTCCATCCTTAGAAATAATTTGTCCCCTCAAGTTGATTCATAATATTAAGTAGTTAACCACTGATCACGAAACGTTTTACATGTATTTCAACGCGATTGAAACCTTCATTTCTCCGACAAAACTAAATTTTGCTTTTTCGAAAGATGGCGGTCCGAACATACCCATCGCATCGTTGGAGAACCCAAAACCCTCCTTTGGAATTCCAAAAGCATTTGAATCGAGTTCATCATTTTCATTTGCATCGTGCATTACCGAGATCGCATAATCTCCAGGAGCAACATTTTCAAACGTGACCTCAACTTCACCAATTTTTGATACAGTAGTTTTCCCTTGAAGACTTTTGTTAGTGAAATCTTTCTCATTGTCGAATAATGCAACAGCAATCCTTCCGGTTGCTTCTTTAACATTTTTTATTACTAC